>NZ_JAKWFH010000030.1:0-98313 GCF_029522185.1 Burkholderia sp. IO2
TGGGGTAGTGCAGCTCATGACTGGAAGACCGCCATGAACCAATTCGCTATCCTTTACGCAGATCGATTCATCCGGCCTTCCGTGTAATTACTCAACCCGCCTTGAACACGGAAATCCTGACACCCCCCAAAGCAAAGTTGTCACCGTTTGCGAAGTAAAAATGTCACATCGCGGGTCGGCATCGATTGGGAAACGGAAAACTGTCGCAAATTCATGGGCATGAGTGTCGCGCAATAAAGTCGTCATCGGCCCCGGCGTTGCCGTAGATCAAATTAAAGTTGTCACCGTTTGGGAAGTAAAAATGTCACTTCGCCGCCTCGCGCCGGCGATGAAGAGCGAAACCGTCGTGAATTCATGGGGTTGCACGTCGCGAACTAAAGTTGTCACCGGCCACGGTGTTGCGAAGACCAGTGTCAACTGCCGCGCGGCGCCGTTGCAGCGCCGGCAACCCCTGTCACGCGTTGTGCGAAACCCGAGTTTGAATGGGTGATCGTACTGTCGTGATAACAAAGCTTAGCTCGTTACCAGAACGTTCGGCGAGGTCGGCAAACAAGCCCGTGCGCCGTCGAGCGGCCGTTCTGGAGCCGTGCGAGAGGCGCTTCGCGACCCACTCCGGTCAGACAGCCGCCTCCAAACCGGTCAGTCAGTCGAGTCAATGTTTTCGCGAACTGGAGCACCATAAAGCGGACGTTGGCGGCCTCACCCAATCGGGCCACTTGCGGGCGTTCGACCGCGCTCTCGCGGCGGACATTCGAACGTCAGTTCCGCTCAGCTATCAGACTCTGCCTTGTCGAAATGTGCCGTCGTGCTTCGGCGGCCCGATTGGCGACGCGTAGCGTGATCATCGAAGATTTGAACACTGGCGTTGGCGGTGTTAGCGCTTGCGTCACCTGCTGACTGAGAATTCGCAGTACAGGACAGTTTTCCCCGATAACAATCAATCTTCGTGCGCCAGCCGAAACAAGACATCAGCGAGGGGCGCGAATCTTGGACGTTGCGGCTCGTTGGGATGGATAGACGACGAAGTAAGAAATGCGCGGCCGCCATAAGCCTTTCACTCAGAGACGTCAATCCTTATCCCCGCCAGGGAAGCAGGGAATGCAAATCAACAATCGGCAAGCTACGAGCTCGCGTCGCGGTTCTGGCTGTCGAAAATCCGCCTCGCTTCTCTGAAGCGGTCCGCATTCTCGACAATCCAGGTCCACAACGGGACCATGCGAACGAGCAGGTCCATGCCCGTGTCGGATAACTCGTATTCGACTCTAGGGGGCACTTCATCGAAATCGTGACGGAGCACCAGACCGTCACGTTCGAGTTGTCGTAACGTGCGCGTCAACATCCGCTGAGTCACCCCGTGCATGCGCCTGCCGATTTCGGCATGGCGCAGCCTGCCGTACACGCCAAGCGTGTGGACGACACCGAGCGACCAACGACTCCCGGCGTGTGCGAGCACCTCTCGCCGCAGTCCGTCATCATCGTCTCGCAGGCCGTCGCAAACGGTTTGCGAATATCGGAGAAGTTCGTCTCGATCCAACTATCTGGCTCCCAGTATCACGCATGTGCCTTCTTTCATACACGTCCATGCATTGCTAGACTGCCGCAACACATTTCTCAGCAGGCTAGACGATGAACCAAACAGATCCTAACGCCACGTCTCAAAACATTCTCGTGCTCGGTGCTGGCGAACTTGGCCTTCCAGTGCTACGCAATCTCGCACGTCGAGCGAAGGACGTGGCCGGCGCGAAGATCAGCGTGCTGCTGCGCGCAAGTGCCGTTGAGTCCAATGCACCAGCCAAGCAACATGATATCGCGGAGATTCGAGACCTTGGGATCGAGATCGTCGTGGGCGATCTTGTGAAGAGCTCTATTGATGAGCTCGCAGGCGTATTCGCAGGATATGACACGGTAATCGGTTGTGCGGGCTACGCAGCCGGCATCGACACGCCGATGAAGTTGGCGCGGGCGGCGTTGCAGGCGCGCATCCCGAGGTACTTCCCGTGGCAGTTCGGTGTCGACTTCGATGTGATCGGTCGTGGCAGTCCGCAGGACATCTTCGACGCACAGCTGGACGTGCGCGAGTTGCTGCGCAGTCAGCACGAGACCGAGTGGGTCATCATCTCGACCGGCATGTTCATGAGCTACCTGTTTGAGCCAGACTTCGGTGTCGTTGACCTGCAAAACGACGCAGTCCACGCGCTGGGCAGCCTCGACACCGCCGTGACGCTGACGACGCCCGATGATATCGGCGCGCTGACTGCCGAGATCGTGTTCGCTCAACCCCGTATCCGGAACGAAATTGTATATCTGGCCGGTGACACCGTGACTTACGGGGTGGTCGCCGACAAGCTGCAAGCGGCCCTCGGCCGCCCCTTCAGTCGTTCCGAGTGGAGCGTGCAGTATTTGCTGGATGAGCTGGCGCGCGACCCGAACAACATGATGCGCAAGTATCGTGCGGCGTTTGCTCAAGGGCGGGGTGTCGCATGGGACAAGAGTGGGACGTTCAATCAACGCCATGCCATTCCAGTCACCGACGTAGCATCGTGGATCGACGCAAACCTTGCTTCGGGCCGCAGCGAGTAATCGTGAATCCGACCATCTAGGCAAACGGCATCGACGACTGCTTCCCCGGAAAGAAAGCCCGACCCCAGCGATGGGTGGGGGCTCCCGTATTCTGTACTGACTTCAACCGAATTCTGCTGGATGAAATCGACGTGTGAAAGCAATGTGGCAGCTGGCGGAAGTTGCTCGTCAGCGGTCGTTGACAGCGCTGAAGATTGGATGACGGGTTAGGGTCGGGCTGCGTCAGCCCCCTCTTCAAACTCATCGCCGGAAAGCGGCCAGTGGAATTCCGCTTCCGGAAGCGGCCAGTCGGCAGTGCGTACTCACGACCCGAAGTGGACCGCCGATATGCTGAGACGGATGACCGCAAAGCTCTCAATACCGGTCCATCCAAGCCGATCAAAAGAAACGATGGCTTGCATCGACGCCTCGATGTTGCGAGATGCGTGCTGAAACAACATCTTCGAGCGCATCACACGCCGCACGGATGTTGTCGGGCCGAAGATTCGTTACGCTCAAAAGTAGGCCGTTCCTCGCGAGCTCTGTCCGTAGGTACCACGCAGACAGCGCAGACGGTGCAAGATTTTCCTTGCGCGCGGAATGAACGATCTCCAGGTCATCGACGCCATCAGGCAACTTGACAATCAACCCCAATCCCGATTCCACGACCTCCGTAAACCGCTTTCTGAGCAGTTCAACAGCGAGATAGCGGCGCTCAGCGTAGACCTTCTTCATGTGTCGGAGGTGGCGCATGAAGTGTCCATCTGCGAGAAACTCGGTTAGTGCCAGCTGTGTCGTCCTATTCGGAGCAGGTGCCATTACTGAAACTGTTTCGACAACGCGTTCGGCCAGTGCGCGCGGCGCGACGACGAAGCCGAGGCCCAGCGCGGGGCTGATTGTCTTACTGAATGCGCCGATGTGGATCACGCGTTGCGCGCCATCACCCGCAGCCAAGGCGGGCGCCGCCCGTCCAACCAACTGTAGTTCACCCAGGTAGTCATCTTCGATGATCCAGGCATTCTTTGCTTCAGCCCATTCGAGCAGGGTACGTCTTCTCATCGGCGAGAGGGCGACGCCCAGCGGCGCATGTTGGCCTGGCGTAACCAGCGCTAACGCGGCATGCGGAGCACGAGCGATTCCTTCCTCGACACGTAATCCCTCGACATCTACGGAGATGGGGGCAACCGTAAGCCCCGCCAGCTCCAGAGCTTTCCTTCCGAGCGGATAGCCCGGTTCTTCGATCCACGCGGTGCGACCGTGAGCTCTGAGCGCGATCAGTGTAAGCATCAGTCCCTGACGGTATCCACTGGTCACAAAAACTTGATCGGGATGGCATTGAATCTGTCGGCTGATGGCCAGGTGACTGGCAATCTGTGCGCGCAAGCCGCGCTCGCCGCGAGGGTCGGCGTAGGTCGTGTATCCGGTGGCGTCCGCCCGGACAGCCCGCGCTCGCATTCGAGCCCAGACCTTGGCGGGGAATGCATCGTGAGCCGGTACGCCCATCTGGAACGGTAGTGGCGCGCTCGAATACGGTCGTGTAAAGGCATCCAGTGGCCCATCGAGCGGAATCTCGGTCTCGGTTGGCGCTGGAGGAAGTTGCGCGCAGACGCGTGTGCCGGCGGAGCCTGCGCCGACCACTAGCTTCTCGGAAGCCAGCCGCTCGTAGGCCACCAGAATCGTTCCGCGCGCGACGCCGAGCTGAGCAGCGAGATCCCTTCCAGAGGGTAACCGTCTTCCGGGTTGAAGACGGCCGTCGACAATCGCTTGCCTGAGGCTCGCGTAGATCTGCTCGCCAACGGGCGCCGCCGCAGTACGGTCTATCTCGATCGCAAGCGTGGGCATAGTCTTTGGCTCAGTCATTTCGCCAATTCTTGGGCCTGTTGTCCGTAATCTCGGGCTAGTAACGTCGCGTTATGTCATGAGTCACGCGCGAAGGGGAAGTAACCAACCCGCGACCGTGACCCAAGAGACGTTATTTTATGGCCAAACGGCAAAGGACAAAGATGACACGCTTGAACTGGAGCGAGATCGCACCGGACGGCGCAAAAGCGCTTTTCGGTGTCCATCACTATGTGACCAAAAGCACCAACCTGCCCGAGGAACTCATTCATCTCGTGTTCCTCCGTGTTTCACAGATTAACGGATGTGCCCATTGCATTGATATGCACAGTCGCGATCTTAGAAAGACCATGTCCATCGACAAGGTGACCCTGGTGCCCGTGTGGGACGAAGTCCCACACCTGTTCTCCGCTCAGGAGCGCGCCGCCTTGGCTTGGGCCGAAGAGGTGACTCTCGTCAGCGAAACGCATGCTTCAGATGAAGCCTATGCGGCGGCCTCGGCGGCGTTCTCGCCGAAGGAACTTGTCGACCTCACGATAACGATTGCCGCGATGAACGCCTTCAACCGTCTCGGCGCCCCATTCCGACTCCCGGTCGCCGCCAGGACGTGAGTTCACAGAGGCATCGGACGCCGACTCGACCGACTAAATCCGCGCTGTGTCGTCAAGCCAATGGATACGGTTAATTGCCGCAGCGGCTACTGAAAATGCATCAGCCAGTTGCGACCTCATGTAAAAGGGCGAGGCGGATACGGAGGTCGTGTGCACCTGCCGTTTCCAAGCTAAGGCTCGGTCCATAGCGTGCGAGTCAATCGAATCTGACCGGCGGTCATCCGCCAGGAAATGGTCACTCTCCTTGCGTCTTGTGCGGCCGCTTCTGGCTGCGTGGAGGCAATGCCACCTGCGATCTGCTCACCGAAGACCGGCCATTGAGCGAGGGCGGACGAGGCCTCGGTCAGCCAAACTGGACGACGACCTCGACCGGCCGCTCATGGCCGGAAGCCGTCAGTAGCGGCCGAGCCGCCACCGCCCATGCAGTCCTCCAGGGCGTGTCCGGGGCGGGGCGTCGCGACTGAACGATTCGCATACCGAGAATCGTATATAAATCATGCCTCTACGGTCGTTCAGGGGAGCGTACGACGCGAATTGACGACTTTGCTTCGGACATAGACGAAGTGACGACATTATTTCGGTGAGATTGTCGATAATGTCGTCAACTCGGGCGCGAAGAGCCACGTGCGACGGACACCTCGAATTGACATCTTTGCTTTGCTCTACGAAAACGGACCGACAAAACGTGGCCCGCACTCGTCAGATGGAAGAATTTCGGGGGAGCATGGGACGCTCCCCGCGATGATGCACGGCGGCCCTATCGAGCCGCCTTTACCGGATCTTCACTGCGCGGCCGTGATCTTCCGCGCAAACGCTGCGATGGCGTCGGCCATGGCAACCGGCTGCTCGGGCGCAAGCGCGTGACCTGCATTCTGAATCCTGACAATCGTCACACGATCGCCAAGCATCGACTTCAGCACATTCGAGAACCGGCGCGGTGCGACGGCGTCGTATTCGGCTTGGAGATCGAGGATCGGCGCGGTGCCGGCCGCAAAATACGCATCGACCGGCGTCGTCTCGCGCGCATGCGATTCGGCGTCGTGCGTGGCGGCATGCCAACCGTCGAGCCAGACTCGCGGATCGTGGCCCGGCGCAAAGAATGCCTTCTTCAGATATTCGATCCGCTTGGCTTCCGGCAGCGACATGTCCCCGGCGCCGTCGATCGCCTGCCGAATCTCCGCGCTGATCGGCTTTTCCGTCGAACCCGGCGGCACCTTTCCCGCGGATGCGGCCGCGAGCACGACACCGCGAACGAGATCGGGCCGGTCGACAGCCAGCATGCGCGCCGGGAAGTTCCCCCATGCATGGCCGACGACGATCGCAGGCCCGCGACGCTCGTTCTCGATCACTGTCGCTACGTCCGCCGCGAAATCATGGACCGACAGGTTGTCCATCGGCCCCTTGCTCTGCCCGATGCCGCGCGGCTCCGGGCGCAGCACGCGAAAGCCGTCCGCCACGAGCCGCTCGGCAACCACGTCGTAATCCCGGCCCGAGCGCCCGAGCGACGGCAGGATCACGATCAACGGGCCTTGCCCCTGGCGCATCACCTCGATCTGCACATCGCCATGCCGCACGATTTCCCGATCGACCGCCGCCCCGCCGGACGATGCAAAGGCGGACACCGTCCACCACAATACGCATGCGGCGACAATGCCGCGTTTCGATACCTTCATGTTCCGGATCTCCTGATTGATTGACAGACGCATTCATTTCTTTCGGCGCATTCCGCGGCCGATCAGCTCGTGCCGTAGACCTTGCGCGCAAAAGCGGCGATCGCATCGCTCATCGCGCGCGGCTGCTCGGGCGCCATGGCATGACCGGCGTTCGGGACTACCTGCACCGTCACGCGATCGCCGAGCCACGGCTTGAACACGTTCGGCACGACGACGGCGTCGTACTGCGCCTGCAGATCGAGCATCGGCACCTTGCCGCCGCCGAAATACGCATCGATCGGCGTGACGTTGCGTGCGTGGGCCTGTGCCGTGTGTACCGCGGGATACCAGCCGGTCAGCCAGGCATGCGGGTCGTGCCCCGGTGCGAAGAACGCCTGCCGCAGGTAGATCAGCCGCTGTGCTTCCGGCACCCGAGGGTCGCCCGCGCCGTCGATCGCTTCGCGCAGGCGGCCATACGGCTTCTCGGTCGACCCCGGCGGCAACTTGCCCGCCGAAGCCGCGGCCATCACCAGGCCGCGCACGAGATCGGGACGGTCGACCGCGAGCATGCGCGCGGGCTGGCTGCCCCACGCATGTCCAACGATTACGACGGGCCCCGTATGTTCGCGATCGAGCACGAGCGCCACATCGGATGCGAAGGCATGCAGGTCGAGGTCGCGCATCGGCCCCGTGCTGCGGCCGATGCCTCTCGGTTGCGGCCGCAATACACGAAATCCGTCGTGCGCGAGCATGCGGGCGACTTCGTCGTAATCTTCCGCGCCGCGTGCGAGCGACGGCAGGATCACGATCACGGGCCCGCGCCCTTGCGCAAGCGTTTCGATCTGAACGTCGCCCTTCGAGACGAGCGTGCGTTGAACCGCGTTCGCGTCGACAGGGGGCGTGGAGCAGGCGGCAACCGAGGTTGCCAGTGCCGCGGCAAGCACGAGCCGCGTCAGGATCTGGTTCGCTTTCATTGTCTCCTCATGATTCGATACGGGCCGTCGCTTCAAAGCGGATCGAGGCCGGTTTTCCGCAGAACGTCCACGGCGGGCGCCGTCTTCAGGAAAGCCGCGAACGCGCGCGACGCCTCGACGGCTTGCGCATTCGCGGCGATCGCCGACGAGATCACGCTGGTCTTCTGCACGCCGGCAGGCAGCGGGCCCGCGAAGTCGATGCCCGGCGTCACCTTCAGTTCGCTGATCTGCTGCAGCCCCAGGTCGGCGTCACCGCGCGCGAGTGCGGTGCCGACCAGTTCCTTGCCGCGAATCAGCACGCTCTTCGACTTCATCTGCTCGGCGATGCCGAGCCGCTTGAACAGCGTGCCCACGATGTAGGTGCCGCTCGCTCCTTCGGAGAAAGCAACCGATTTGGCGGAGAGCAACGCGCGACGCAGCGCGTCGTCCGTACTGACGTCGGGCACGGCGATACCCTTGCGCACCGCGACGCCGATTCCGCTGGCGGCGATGTCCGACAGCGTGGCCCTGTCGAATCGGCCGGCGTCGACTTCCTGCTGAAGCGCCGGCTTGATCATGAAGCAGATGTCGACCTTCTCGCCATTGCGCAGGCGCATTGGCAATGCCTCTGGGGACGTGCCGTACGACGGCCCCCAGGCAATCTCGAGACGATGTCCCGACGATTTTTCAAACATCGGCACCAGTTGCCCGAACGCGCCGTGCAGCGCGCCGGTTGCCAGTACGTGAATGTCGTCGGCATGCGCGCCCTGAGACGCCGCGCACAGCGTTACCCATGTCGCGGCGGCCACGCAAGTCCGCCAGCTCCGTTTTTCCTTCATGTCTCCTCCTTGAGGTTCACTGCAAGTCGAATGTGTTTTCTGGTTGTCACCGGGTGTCGAAGCCCGGGCTGCTGCGGCTCAGCCGTAGAGCCGCAGCGGATTGCCGGCCAGCACGGCATCCGCAAGCGCGTCGTCGCCGCACAGGTCTCGAACGAACGCCAGCAGCGCGGAGTCGTCCGGGGCCACACCTTCGATGTTCGGATGCGGCCAGTCCGATCCCCAGATCGCCCGGTCGGGTGCGGCAGCGAGCAGCCGGCGCGCGAGCGGCCGTGCATCCGGCCACGCGTGCGCGTCGCCGCCCGCGCATCGATCCACGCCGGACAGCTTGATCCAGCGGTGCGGATTGCCGAGATGGACGATCAACGCGTCGCGTTCGTCGTCGTTCCACGGCGCTTGTAACGACGGGCGCGCCATGTGATCGATCACCATTGGAATGTCGACCCCGGCCCATGTGTCGAGCACTGGGAGCAGGTCGGCGAGCCGGCCGTGCAGCAGCACGTGCCAGCCGAGCCCGGCAATGCGCTCCGCGATGCGCAGCAGCTTGTCCGTGTCGCGCTCCCCGGGCAAGTGCCCCATGAAGTTGAACCGAATGCCGCGCACGCCGCCTTCGTGAAGCTCGCGCAACGCGCCGTCGTCCATCGTGTCGTCAACGAGCGCGACGCCGCGGTACGCGCCGCCGGTCGCAGCGATCGCAGCAAGCAACGCGGCGTGATCGTGCCGATAGCACGCGGCCTGGACGATCACGCCATGCGTGACGCCGAGTCGTTCGTGCACCGCGAGCAAGCGCGACATCGGCGCCGCTTCGGGCAAGTAGGCGGCGTCGGCCGGCACCGGAAACTGTTCCCACGGCCCGTAGATGTGCGTGTGGCAATCCCATACTGTGTTTGCGGGGCGGCCCTGCGGAACCTGCGCCATCAGTCGCACCGTGCCGTCATGCCGCCATCCACGACGATTTCCGTACCGGTGATGAATCGAGCTTCGTCAGAGGCCAGGAACAGCGCGGCGTTCGCCGTGTCGCGGCCATCACCCATGAAGCCGAGCGGAATGCGGGCGAGCCGGCTTTCGAGCAGCTTGTCGACGTTGCCGCCGGAGCGTTGCCCGGCCAGGCGCGCCTCGACCATCGGCGTATGCAGCTGACCCGGCACGACCGTGTTGACGCGGATGCCCTTCTTCGCGTACTCGACGGCCACTACCTTCGACAGCTGGATCACGCCGGCCTTGCAGGCGGCATACGCGACCTGCGCGGAGCCGGTCCAGCGGATGCCGGAGGTCGACGCCGTGTTGACGATCGCGCCGGCACCCTGCTGCTCCATGACCGGCAGTACGTGCTTGCAGGTCAGGTAGACGCTCTTCAGGTTGAATGCAACCTGCTTGTCCCACGCCTCCTCGGACAGTGCGACCGGGCCACCCGCGGCGGAACCGCCGACGTTGTTGACGAGGATGTCCACGCGCCCGTAGGTTGCGCAGCACGCGTCGACCATGGCCGCGACGGCGTCGCTGTTCGTGACGTCGCACGTATGCGCGATGATATCCCCGCCAAGCTCGGCGACACGGCGGACCGTCTCGGCCATCGCGTCCATGTTGATATCCACGGCGAAGATCTTCGCGCCAGCGGCGGCAAACAGTGCGGCCACCGCGCGGCCGTTGCCCCAGCCCGGCCCGACGCAGCCCGCCCCCGTGACGATCGCGACCTTGCCTTGCAGGCGGCCTGCGCCCGCTTCATTGATGGATGTATCGTTCATGATGTGTGTGTATTCAACCGTGTGTTGCAGGAAGTTCGGGTGCCACGCCGGCCGGCGGCGGCACCTTGAAAACCTTGATCGTCATCGAGATCAGCGTGTAGTAGCCGGCGATACCGACGAGATCGACGACCGCGCCTTCGCCAAGCGCATCGACGAGCGCGGCATACAGCGCGTCGTCGATCCCGTGCCGTTCATGCAGCTGCGTCACGAACGCGTGCACGAGCTTCTCGTCGTCCCGGACGAACGGCGGCTCGACGCCGTCGCGAATCGCATTGATCACGTCGATCGAAAGCCCTGCCTCCAGCGCGAACGGCTTGTGCGCTGCCCATTCGTACTCGGCCAGCCAGTGGCGCCCCATCGACAGGATCACCAGCTCGGAGAGCCGGGGCGGCACGCTGCTGTCGTAGCGACAGTACTGGCCGAGCGCCTGCGCGCAGCCGGCAAGCTTCGGGCGATGCAGCCAGACTGCCAGCGGGCCGCGTACGCCTTTGCGGGGCCCGCTGGCGATTGCGTCGTACACCTGGCGCTGCGCGTCCGACATATGCTCGGGGGCGAGCGTGGATATACGTTCCATGAATGAAATCACCTCGACGGAATTCAGTTTGCTTTGGCGGGCGCGCCTGACTGGTCGGCCCGTGCTTCGGCGGACACGGTGCGCGAACGCAGCATCGAACGTCGCGCCGTTCGGCCGGTTTCGCGGTTGAATGCGGCAGCATCGAACAGACCTTCCCAGCGGGCGATCGCGAATACCGCCATCGTGTTGCCAACTACGTTCACGAGTGCGGTCGCCGTGGCCATGATCCGGTCGATGCCGAACAGCAGGCCCAGGCCGCCAAGCGGCAGCGAGCGCACCGACTGCAGCGTGGCCGCGAGCTTGACGAACGCGCCGCCGGCGACGGTCGTCCCGCCCTTGGACGTCAGGCTCAGAATCGCGAGCAGGCCAAGCTGCTGCCAGAGCGAGAACGGTGTATCCGTCGCCTGCGCGATGAAGCCAATTGCGATCGCCATGTAGATGGCGGTACCGTCGAGATTGAAGCTGTAGCCGGCCGGCAGCACGAACCCGACCACCACCTCATCGCAGCCGGCATGCTTCATCTTTTCGACGAGGCGCGGAAACACCACTTCGCTCGATGCGGTACCGAGCGTCAGCAGAAGCTCGTCACGAATCAGCCGCATGATCCCGGCGAACGGCAGGCCGATCGACCAGCTGATCGCGCTGAGCACACCGAACACGAAGATCGCGGACGTCGCGTAGTAGAGAACGATGACCTTGAACAGATACAGCAGCGTCACACCGCCGTAGCTTCCGACCGCGGCGGCCATCGCGCCGAACGCGCCGAGCGGCGCGAGGCGCATGATGAACGCGAGCATCCGGAACAGTACCTTTTGCGCCTCGTCGATGCCGCGCAGTACCACCGAATCGGCGCCGACCGATACGTTCAGCGCCAGCCCGGCCAGGATCGAGATGATCAGGACCTGCACGATGTCGCCTTTCGCGAACGCATCGACGAGCGTATGCGGAATGAGACTCAGCAAGTAGCTGACGGCGGAGATCTCGCCGGCACTCGACGTCGTCTTCAACGCTTCGGCGCTCTCGGCGATGTTGGCGGCATGCAGACCCGCGCCCGGAGGAAACACGTTGACCATCACGAAGCCCAGTACCATTGCGATCGTGCTGACCACTTCGAAGTACACAAGCGATTTCACGCCCATTCGGCCCAGCATCCTGAGATCCTTGACGTGTGCCATGCCCTGCACCAGCGTGCAGAAGATGATCGGCGCGAGCATCATCTTCAACAACGCGATGAACCCCTGCCCGAACGGCTTCATCGCGATCGCGGTCTTCGGCGCCAGCAGGCCCAGCACGATCGCGCATGCCAGCCCGATCAATACCTGGACGTGAAGTTTCTTCAAGCTTTTCATCAGTATTCCTCGCTATAGCGTGTTCGGTGATTCTTCGGATGATCGACGAAGGCCGCTCAGCGCCGAGTCGGCGAAGCGCTGCGGCACAGCCGCAAACGACGAATGGAATGAACGCGAGGATGGGGATGCATGGTGTCTCCGGAATCGTTATGGGTTGATCTGCTATCTGTTCGCAGCATAGAATCCGCCAACTTCTTTGACAAAGACCTTATGAACATGTATTTCTATGCCACGAAGGCATAGCTTAAAATCAACATGGACATTCGAGAACTGCGCAGCTTCATCCACGTCGCCCGCGCCGGCAGTTTCAGTCGCGCGGCCGCGGAGCTGTATATCGCGCAACCGGCGCTGAGCCGCCAGATCGCCAAGCTCGAGGAAGAGATCGGCGTGGCGCTCTTTACCCGCTACGGACGCGGCGTTCGTTTGACGGCCGCGGGATCGCGCCTCCTCGAGCATGCCGAGATGATCACGCGAATGGTCAGCGAAACG
This sequence comes from Burkholderia sp. IO2, assembly GCF_029522185.1. Taxonomy (NCBI): domain Bacteria; kingdom Pseudomonadati; phylum Pseudomonadota; class Betaproteobacteria; order Burkholderiales; family Burkholderiaceae; genus Burkholderia; species Burkholderia sp. IO2. The sequence continues at coordinate 12,608 of NZ_JAKWFH010000030.1, forward strand.
GCGGACCAGGTGCGCGCCAGCGTCGATGCCGAGCGGGGCTATCTTGCCGTCGGACTGCCGCCGACGATCGGCCGGTTGATCGGCACCGATCTCGTTCGTGACTTTCACACGCACTGGCCGGGCGTATCGCTCCATGTTCGCGAGGGGCTCAGCAACTCGCTGCAGGAATGGGTGCTCGACAGGCGCGTCGATCTTGCGGTGGTCTACAACCAGCCTCCGCTCGATGCGTTCGATATCGTTCCGCTCTTCAGCGAGCCGTTGATCGTCGTAGCGCCGCCCGATGCGGCTTCCGCGCGCAAGTCGTTGCAGATCCGCGACCTCGCGAACATGCCGTTGATCCTGCCCGGCCTTCCGCACAGCAACCGGCGCTTGATCGATCAGGCCGCCGTCCAGCACGGCGTCCGATTGCGCGTCGAATTCGAGATCGACAGCGTCGCGCTGACCAAGCAGCTGGTTCGCGCGGGTGTCGGCTATTCGTTGCTCACCTATGTCGCGATCCAGGAGGAACTGGCGCGGGGCGAGTTGAAGGCAATCGCGATCGAGCGCCCTGCCATCCGCTCGACCGTATCGATCAGCACGTTGCGCGAAAATCGTCCGTCGCGTCTGGTTGATGCGTGGATCCACCTGCTCAAGGACAAACTGTTCCGCTTTACGCGCGACCAGACCTGGAGTGATCAAGTCGTGTGGCTCGCGACGGGCGACCGTGAATAGCCGACCGAATACGATCCTGCGCCGTTCAGGCGGAGCATTCGACACTCTCCGATTCTCACCATTCCAAGCGACTGCAACCATGCGTGAACCTCGCCCCTCGCGTTCGCCCGACGCAACCGAACGCGCCTCGACGTCGACGGTTTCGAACCGCTCCCTGGAACGCGGCCTGGAACTGCTGCGCGCATTCGGATCCGGCGCGACCCTGCTCGGCAACGGTGATCTCGTCGAATTGACCGGCCTGCCCAAGGCGACGGTCAGCCGGCTCGCGCGGACGCTCGTCGAATCCGGGTATCTCGAGCACGACGCCATTCGCCGCGGCTACCGGCTCGGCCTGCCGGTTCTGGGTCTCGCGCAGGCGCTCCGGAGCAGCTCGACGGTGCTGCAGGCAGCCGCGCCACGCATTCGGGAAACGGCGCAGGCGCTGCATATCAACGTCGGCATCGCCGGGCCGGATCGCGACGACATGGTGTATCTCGAATCGATCCGATACAGCCCCCGCGCGTCGCTTCGCACGGTGGTCAGCGGCCAGCGCGTGCCGATGGCGCTCACGTCGCTCGGACGTGCGTATCTTGCGTCGTTGCCGGACGCGGCCTGTTCGAAGCAACTCGCTGCGCTCAAGCGGAATCGCCAGTCCTGGCCGCAGATCCGGTCGGAAATCGACGACGCGATTGCATCGGTTCATTCGCACGGGTTTTGCGCGGCGAGCTGGCAACCCGAGGTCGTCGCGTTGGCGACGCCGCTCGAGATCGCCGGCCATCGCACACTTGTCCTCAATTTCAGCTTACGTACGCTCGATGCACCGTCGTCGGTCACCGAGCGTCTTTCCGCGAGACTGCTCAGGCTACGCGACGACATCGTCGCCGCGACGCTCCAGCTCGACAGTTGAGCGCACCGCGTCAGCGTTCGCGAATCGCGCGGGCCGGAATGCCGAGCACGACGGCAAGGCCGCCGAGGATCGAAACGGCCGCTACCGTAAACAGGCCGATCGCACTGCTTCCGAAATGGGTCGACGTGTAGCCGATCACCGAAGGCGCCGCGATGCCGCCGAACTGGCCGAGACTGCTGATGAGGCCGATGCCGCTCGCGGCTACGGTGCTCGACAGATAAGCCGGCGGGATCGTCCAGAACAACGACAGCATCCCGAGATAGCCGGCCGTGGCGATGCAAAGCAGCACGATGAGCGCTGCCGGCTGCGCCGCCGCCGCCGGCAGCAGCGCGACGCCGAGCGCGGCCGTCACGGCGCTGCCCATGAAATGCCACCGCCGTTCGAGCTTGCGGTCGGAATGGCGTCCGAGCCAGTACATCGCGAGGGCACCGAATACATAGGGAATGGCCGACAGCAGACCGATGTACCAGAAGTTCGTGATGCCGCTCTTTCGAATCACGCTCGGCGCCCAGACGTGCACGACAATGCTCGCCCACGGCACGCTGAAATACGCGAACGTCAGGAAATAGAACTTGGGTTCCTTCAGCGCATCCCAGATCGAGCCATGTGCGTGCGACGCCTTGAGCGCTGCATCGTGGTCAAGTTCGCGGCGCAGCAGCGCCTTCTCGTCCGCACTCAGCCACGTCGCGTGCTCCGGGCGATCGGTCAGATAGATATATGCGAACAGGCCGGCCACGACGGACGGCAACCCTTCGATCACGAACAGCCATTGCCATCCCCGGAGCTGAAGCAAGCCCGACAGGTTGTTCAGGATGAAACCGGAAACGGGGCCGCTGACGATGCCGGACACGCAGATCGCCGTCATGAAGATTGCCGTCACGCGTGCGCGACGCGCCGACGGGAACCAGTACGTGAAGTACAGGATGACGCCGGGAAAGAAGCCTGCCTCGGCCGCACCGAGTAAAACCCGCGCAATATAAAACTGGGTCGGCGTCTGCACGAACGCGGTGCCCGCAGACACAAGCCCCCAGAGGGCCATGATCCGCATCAGCGTCTTGCGCACGCCGACACGAGCAAGCCACAGGTTGCTCGGCACCTCGAAAATCATATACCCGACGTAGAACAGTCCGACGCCGAAGCCGAACGACGCTTCCGTCAGACCAATGTCGCGCGAGAACTGCAGATGCGCGAAGCCGATATTGGCGCGATCGATGTAAGCGAATACATAACAGATGAAGAGGAACGGCAGCAGCCGTTTCGTCACCTTGGCATAAACCGCGTCGAGTGCCGGCCGGTCGGCGCCGCTTCGCTCGAGCGATTCTGTTGCAATGGCGGGTTGCATCTTGTCTCCAGTCTTGTTGGTCACGCCGCGGCGTACGTTCGATCCATCCATTCGGCGGCGGTGAGATCGATTATCGGCGGCTCGGCCCCAACCGCAATCTCGCCGTTTCACTGCATGAAACAAATCTACCGTGCCTGACAGTTTCATTCAATGAAACCAGAGCGATGGCAGGCGCAGTGCGGCGCGCTACGCTACCTGTGACCGGATCGCCGTGCCGCCTGCATGGCGAATGCACCGGACCCATCGCCTTCGACGCAGGAACCGAACATGCAAACCATCGACGTCACGATTCAATCGAACATCGCGACCCTTACCCTGAATCGCCCCGACAAGCGCAACGCCGTGAGCGATGCGATGCGTACCGAACTGATCGAAGCGCTCGATTCGCTGGCGCGCGCGCCGGAAGTCCGCGCCGTCATCGTCACCGGCAACGGCAAAGGCTTCTGCGCGGGCGGCGACATCGCCGGCATGGCCCAGCGCATGGAAGCGCCGGCCGACGAAGTCGCGTTCAACGGCTGGTCGCGCCAGCAGCGCGTCCATCATGCGGTCTCGCTGCTGCATACGATGCCGAAGCCGACGATCGCGGCCGTCAACGGCGCCGCGGCCGGCCTGGGCGCGGATATGGCGTTGTCGTGCGATTTCGTGGTTGCATCGGAGGCGGCGACGTTCGTGTGGAGCTACATCAAGCGCGGGCTGATTCCCGACGGCGGCGGCCTGTACTTCCTGCCGCGGCGCGTTGGACTGGCCGCTGCCAAGGACCTGATCTTCAGCGGTCGCAAGGTCGACGCCCGCGAGGCGCGAGAACTCGGCATCGCCGATCGCGTCAGTGCGCCCGATACGCTGCTTGCCGATGCCACGGCCTGGGCGCAGGAATTGATCAAGGGCTCGCCTACCGCACTCGCGCTCGGCAAGACACTGCTGAACCAGAGCTACGAACTGTCGGCTGCTCAAATGCTGGTGCAAGGCAGCCAGGCGCAGGCCGTCTGCTACACGAGCCGCGAGCACCGCAGCGCCGTGCGTGAATTTCTCGACAACACGCGCTGACAGGAGCCATTGATGAATGCCATCGCCAACCTGATGCGTCCGGCCAGCGTCGCGGTCATCGGCGCATCCTCGGACGCCGCGAAGACGGCCGGCCGGCCCATCGCGTATCTTCAGAAGCACGGATTCCAGGGCGAAATCTATCCGGTGAATCCGCGCTACTCGTCGATCGCCGGACTGCCCTGCTACGCGGACGTCGATGCCCTGCCGGCCGCACCGGACGTCGGCATCGTGCTGCTCGGCGCCGATCGCGCCCACGTCGCCGTCGAAGCGCTGGCCAGGCGCGGGACGGCCGCCGCGATCGTCCTCGCGAGCGGTTATGCGGAAACCGGCGAGGCCGGTATGCGCCGCCAGGCGCAGTTGAAGGCGGCGGCAGGATCGATGCGTGTGCTCGGCCCCAACACGATCGGCGTCGTGAACCTGACGGACGGGGTCACGCTGTCCGCCAGCGGTGCGCTGGACACCGACGATTTCACGGTCGGCGGCGTCAGCGTCGTCTCGCAAAGCGGCGGGATTCTCGGCGCGCTGCTCTCGCGCGCGGCGGACCGCGGCATGGGCTTGTCGAAACTCGTTTCGACCAGCAACGAGGTCGATCTCGACGTGAGCGACTTCATCGACTTCTTCGTCGACGACGCGGCCACGTCCGTGATCGCGCTGTACCTGGAAGGCCTGCGCGACCCGGCGCGCTTTCGTGCGGCGGCCCGCAAGGCCGCCGGCGCCGGCAAGCCGATCGTCGTCTACAAGATCGGCCGCTCGGAATCCGGTGCGCAGTCGGCCGTCTCGCACACCGGCGCGCTGGCCGGCGAGGATCGGATGTACGACGCGTTGTTCCGCGATGCCGGCGTAATCCGGGCGAACACGTTCGGCGACCTGCTCGACATTCCAAATGCGCTGGCATCCGGCCGCTCGCTGCGCGGCAAGCGGGTCGCGATTCTCACGTCGACCGGAGGCGCGGGCACGCTCGTCGCAGACAATCTCGGCCTCGCCGGATTCGACACGCCCGCACCGGATCCGGATACGGCCGCTGCATTGCGCGCGCTGCAGACCGGCGATCACGCGGTGCTCGACCGGAATCCAATCGACGTGACGCTGGCCGGCCTGCAGCCGGACCTGCTGCGCCGCGCGATCCGGACGCTCGCCGACAGCTCGTCCTACGACGCCGTCGCCGTGATCGCAGGCTCGTCCAGCATCGGGATGCCGGACCTGATGGCCGGCGCCGTTCGCGACGCTTTGCCCGATACCGACAAGCCGGTGATGGCGTTCGTCAGCCCGCATGCGCCGACGGTCGTGCGCGCGATGAACCGGCTCGGCGTCCCGGCGTTCATGTCGCCGGAAAGCGTCAGCAGCGCGATGGCCGCCATGCGGGAGACCGGGCGTCGGCGCGTGGACGTGACCGAGGCCGCGTCCGCCGCCGAAGCGAGTACGGTGGACGTGGCCGACGTGCCGACCGGGCCGCTCGACGAAGCGCAGGCCAAGGCGCTGTTCGCCCGCTTCGGTATCACGCCCGCGCGCGAGCGCGTCGTACGGACTTGTGCCGACGCCGAGCAGGCTGCACGCGACTTCGACGATCGCGTCGTACTCAAGCTGCTGTCCAACCGCATCACGCACAAGAGCGACATCGGTGGTGTGGCGGTCGGCCTGGCAGCAGACGAGATCGGCGCGCGACTCACGCGCATGCGCTGCGACGTCGAGACCGCGGCCGGCTTCGCGCCCGACGCATTCCTCGTGCAGGAAATGGTTTCGGGTGGCGTCGAGATGATCGTCGGTCTGCATCGCGATCCGCTCGGCACGGCGATCCTGCTGGGCATGGGCGGCGTGACCGCGGAAATCCTGAACGACACAGTGCTGCGCATGCTGCCGACCGATGCACCGTTGTCGCTTCGAGACGCGAGCGACATGATTCGCGAGCTTCGCACATGGCCACTGCTCGACGGCTATCGCGGCCGGCCGAAAGCGGATGTCGACGCGCTCGCCGCCGCGCTCGTCGCGTTCTCGCGGATGGCCCTTCAACTCGGCGAGCGGCTCGTCGAAGCCGAGATCAATCCGCTGTTCGTGCTCGACGCCGGCCGGGGCGTGCGGGCGGCCGACGGGGTCGCCGTGATCGCATGACGCGGCGCCAGCCGCTCGTTCATGCGATGCGTCCGCTGTCGCAGGAACGAACGGCCGCCCCGTCAGTTCGCGACGTTCGCCGGGTGCGCACACCGAGCCCGCTCGATACATGCGCATAGCGCTTCGACGATCTCGTCGAGCGGGGTGCCGGGCCCGAAAGTCGCCGCGACACCCTTCGTCTTGAGATGTCGCGCATCCGCGGCGGGAAAGACGCCGCCCAGCACCACCGGCATCTCGGCGCGATGCAAGGCCAGTTCGTCGAGCTGCCCTTCGACGAGCTCGAGGTGGCCGCCCGACAACGACGAAATGCCCACGCTATCGGCGCCATGCGCCTGCGCGGCGGCTGCCACGGATGCCGGTTGCTGAAACAGTGGCAGGCGAAGGACATCGAATCCGGCGTCCTCGAGCGCGGCTGCGACGACGGCCGCGCCGCGGTCGTGTCCATCCTGGCCGAGCTTGGCGATCATGATGCGCGGCCTGCGTCCCACGCGCTTCGCCAGCCGGTCGACGCAGCCCTTCGCCGCCCGCCATGCAGCGTCGTCTCGCCGATGTTCGCCGTAGACGCCCTCGCCGTCCGCTTCCACCGCCGCGGCATGTCGCGGCCATACCGATTCCGGTGCGCGCGTACACTCCCCGACGGTCGCACGTGCCCGCATGCAGTCGATCGCCCGTTCGAGCAGGTTTCCGGTGCCGTCGCGCGCCGCGTCGGCCAGCCGCTGCAACGCCGTCGCAACCCGCGCCGAATCGCGCGCGGCCTTGACAGCTGCAATTCGCCGCGCCTGCCCGGCACGCACATGACGGCCGTCTATCTCGCGCACCATAAATTCGCCAGTCGGTTCGTCCGCGACGAAGCGGTTCACGCCGACCACGGTTCGGCGCCCGGAATCGATCTGTGCCTGCGTCGCGGCCGCGGCATGCAGCATGCGCCGCTTCACCCAGCCGGACTCGATCTCGGCGATCACGCCGCCCTGCGCGTCGATGGCCGCCAGTTAGGCACGCACGCGCGTCGCGATGTCGTCCGTCAGCGACTTCATCATGTACGAACCGACCCACGGATCGACCGCATCGCACAGTCCCGTTTCATGCTGCAGAATCAGCTGCGTATTGCGCGCGAGGCGCGCCGCCGCCGCGGGAGGCAGTGCAAGCGCTTCATCGTACGCATTCGTGTGCAGCGACTGCGTGCCGCCGAACGTCGCGGCCATCGCCTGCGCCGCCACGCGAACGATGTTGTTTTCCGGCTCCTGTGCGGTCAACGACCAGCCCGATGTCTGGCAATGCACGCGCAGCGCGCACGCCCGGGGCGAACGCGCGCCGCACGCGTGTGCGATCTCCGCCCACAGGAGTCGCGCTGCGTGCAGCTTGGCGATTCCCGTATAGAAATCGCTGCCGACGCCGAAGAAAAAACTCAAACGGGAGCAGGCTTCATCCGCAGGCATGCCGCGTGCAGCCGGCGTGTCGAAGTACACGCACGCGTTCGACAACGTCAGCGCAAGCTCGAGCACGGTATTGGCGCCGGCTTCCTGGAAGTGATATCCCGACACCGACAGTGCGCGCGGAAACGATCGGTGCGCGCCTCCCGCCTACGCGACCACTCGAGCCAATGTATCCGGTCGTGTTTTTCGACGCACCGCGGGTCAAGGTTCGGTGGAAATCAACACACTTCAACATCACGCCGCATGACGGCGATCAATCACGCGCCGGGCCTTGCCGGTCGCGGTCGCGGGAATGCCGCCGGCCGCCAGCACCGTCACGCCGGACGACACGCCGACCATCGTCTTGATCCGGTGCTGCAGCTCGCGCGCGAGCGCCGCGCGATCGCTTTCGGTGACGGACGCGGCCGCTTCGGAGCGCAGTTCGACCGCAAGGTCGAGCCGGTCCATGTGACCGTCGCGCGACAGCGTGATCTGGAACTGGCCCGACAGCTGCGGCAGCGCGACGACGATCTCCTCGATCTGGCTCGGGAACACGTTCACCCCACGGACAATCAGCATGTCGTCGGAGCGGCCGGTGATCTTCGCGAGCCGGCGCATCGCGCGCGCGGTGGGCGGCAGCAGCGCGGTGAGGTCACGCGTGCGGTAGCGGATCACCGGCATCGCTTCCTTCGTCAGCGACGTGAACACGAGCTCGCCCTGGCTGCCGTCGGGCAGCACTTCGCCCGTGACGGGATCGATGATCTCCGGATAGAAATGGTCTTCCCAGATTACCGGGCCGTCCTTCGTCTCGACGCATTCGCACGCGACGCCCGGCCCCATCACTTCCGACAGCCCGTAGATGTCCAGCGCGTCGATGCCCACGCGCGTCTCCACTTCCTCGCGCAGCGCCTGCGTCCACGGCTCGGCACCGAAGATGCCGATCTTCAGCGACGACTCGGCCGGGTCCATGCCCTGCCGCACCATCTCGTCGATCAGGTTCAGCATGTACGACGGCGTGACGAGGATGATCTTCGGCTCGAAATCGCGGATCAGTTGCACCTGCTTCTCGGTCTGCCCGCCCGACATCGGCACGACCATGCAGCCGAGCCGCTCCGCGCCATAGTGAATCCCGAGGCCGCCCGTGAAGAGGCCATAGCCGAACGCGTTGTGCAGTGTGTCGCCCGGGCGGCCGCCGGCTGCGCGGATCGAGCGCGCGGTCACGTTCGCCCAGGTATCGATGTCGCGCGCGGTGTAGCCGACCACCGTCGGCTTGCCCGTCGTGCCGCTCGACGCGTGCACGCGCACGACCTGCTCGCGCGGCACCGCGAACAGCCCGAACGGATAGTTGTCGCGCAAATCGTTCTTGGTCGAGAACGGGAACTTCGCGAGATCGGCGAGCGACTTCAGGTCGTCCGGATGCACGGTGGCCGCATCGAACGTGCGGCGATAGTGCGGGACGTTGTCGTACGCGTGGCGCAGCGACCACTTCATGCGCTCGAGCTGCAGTGCCTGCAGTTCGTCGCGGCTGGCGGTCTCGATCGGTTCGAGGGCGGCGGCGGGATGCGTCGTGTGAGTCATCGGGGTGCTCCTCCAATGGAGTGATGTCGTTATCGTGTTCGAAATGACCGGCCGGTCATGAGCGGAACGTCCGGCCGGCCGCATGCAGCGCGGCGATGCGCGGCGACACGCGATAGCGGTCCTCGCCGTAGCTCGCCGCGAGGTTCGACAGCACGCGAAACACGCGTGCCGATGCCGATCGCATCGGCCCATGCAAGCGGGCCGCACGGGTAGTTCACGCCCTTCTCCATCGCGAGATCGAGATCGGCGGGCGAGCACACGCCCTGGTTCACCGTGTCGGCCGCCTCGTTCGCGAGCATCGCGACGGTATGCATCGCGACCATCCCCTGCACGTCCGCGACGCCGACGACGCGAAAACCCGCCTGCTGGAACAGGCCGACCGCATCCGCATAGGCCGCGTCGCTGCACTGGAGCGCACGCGTCAGCGCAACGAGCCCGGCCTGCGTGTAATCGCGCGCGAAGTCGACCAGCACGAGATCGGCCACGCCCGTCTGCGCGGCGCGCGCGGTCGCGGTGCGGCCGTCGGTCAGCGCGCGACGCGCGGCCGGCCGTAGCCGGCAGTTCGTCGACCTGCCGTGCGCCCGCGATGCGTTCGGTGAAGCGCGTATGCAGCGCGGCGGCCAGATCGTCCTGCGCGTCGTCCGGCGAAAGGAGCGGTTTTGCAGGATTTCAAAACGGTAGTGAAAATGGAGCGGCTCAGCAATCGACTGCGTCACTTTTTGATACTGATAACGTGTGGTTGAGTCATGGACTTCATGCCGTCAAGTCCAAACTCTACGCCCCAGCCCGACCTCTTGATTCCGCCGAAAGGGACCATTGGATGAATCGCACCATGCTGGTTGATCCAAACGGTTCCAGCGTGAATCTTCAACGCAACGTCCGCTGCGCGATCAAAGTCCGACGACCACACCGAGGCACCAAGCCCCACCTCGAGACGATTCGCGCTATTGACGGCGTCCGCCAATTCGCCGTACTTGATGATAGGGAGAACCGGCCCGAATTGCTCTTCATCCACCAGACGGGCGCCATCCTTTAGACCGGTCACTAGCGTAATCGGATAGAAGTTACCAGTACCCGATGGGGCTATGCCCCCGCACACCACAGTTCCACCTTCGGCGCGCGCAGCTTCCACAAGCGCCAATACCTTGTCGTATTGCGCGCGGTTTTGAATGGGACCCATCGCGACGCCCGCCGCGAGCCCATCACCCATTGGAAGCATTTCAGCGATTGCCTTGAGCTCCGAAACAAGTTCATCGTGAAGCTGTTCGGGGACGTAGAGTCGCTTAATGCATGCGCACGTTTGGCCCATGTTGAGGAAGGCCCCCCAGAACAAGCCTTGCGCAATATCTTTGGGGTTCGCATCTGCCAAAACAATGGCGGCGTCGTTGCCGCCCAACTCCATCGTCGTAGGTGTGACGGTTTCGGCCGCGACCGCCGAAATGCGAGCACCGGTGGCGGTTGACCCCGTGAATAGAATTTTGTCTACGTCAGGATGCGAAGTCAGCAATCCGCCGACCCTGCCGTCTCCGCTCACCGTGTTCAGCACGCCCGGCGGAAGCACTTCCGCGATCAAACGAACCATCTCGAGCGTGCAGATACTGGTCAACTCAGATGGCTTGAGCACGACCGTGTTACCCGTGCGCAGCGCGGGAATAATCTGCCAGATCGCAATCAGCAGAGGCCAGTTCCATGGCGCAATGGCGGCCACCACGCCATATGGCTGGCGGTGCATGACGTCGCGTCGAGTCTCGTCCTCGAACACGACCTCAGGAGCCAGGTCCAAGCTCGCAGGCACCCGGGTCCATACCTCGCAGCCCCACATCTCGAATCGCGAACCGGGGATCTGATTCGGACCCACCCCGCCCAAGGGCTTTCCTTGCTCGCGGGTAATCCACGTGGCGAGATACTCGGCGTTCTCTTCGAGAACGTCGGCTACTCGCTGCAGCGCAGCCCTTCGAGCGTCGTCCGAAAGTGACATCCACGCAGGTTGCGCAGCCCGGGCAGCGGCAATTGCCGCATCGACTTCCGCTTTCGTCGAAATGGGAACCCGACCAATGGGCTCGGAAGTCGCCGGGTTGAGCGATTCAATGGTCTCCGCGGCCTCGACCAACATGCCGTTGACGACATTCAGATGGATTTTCATGCGTTGCCCCCTCCCTTGGTGCCCCAAGCTCTCAATGTCCGTACCGAATGTAGGCGATAGATGACGCAGGTCTACCGATCGCTTCCGTGCACTGGTTGAAATTCAGACTAGCGAAGCGCGGCTTTCACCACGCCGATGAGTCGGTCCGCCTCTTCCGCCGTCATGATCATGACGGGCTTGCATTGCAACGCGCTCTTGTTGAACGACGAGAACACTGCCCATACTCCGGCTTCGTACAGCTTGGGCATGGCGGTCAGTGCCCAGTCAGGCGTATTTCGACCTATCCCGCCGCTCAAGCCGATCGTCCAGTAGTCGAACGCGGCATCGGCAAAGCCTTCGTGGAATTGCTGACTCAACGAGCGCACGTGTCCGAGGAACGTCGGGTTATCGACCATGTCGAGGAGTTCGCACAGCACGGCGCTGCCGATTTCGTTCCCGCCGTACGTGCAGACCTGTCCGTAGGGAAACCGATGAAGATGATCGAAGATCGGTTGCTTCATCATCGTTGCCGCCATGGGGTAGACGCCACCAGACAGACCCTTTCCGCTCACGAAAATGTCCGGTTCAATGCCATGGTACTGCCACGACCAGACATGTCCGGTCCGGCCCATACCGGTCTGCACCTCGTCGATGAGCAACATCGCGCCTCTATCGCGACATAGCTTCTCCACAGCCTGCAGATATCCGTCTGTCGGGAGAAGGAAGCCACATGACGAGGGCTGGGTTTCCATGATGACTGCAGCCGTGTCGTCGTCGATCGCCGCTTCCATCGCGGACAGGTTGTTCCACGGAACCTGGACGAAGCCGGGAAGCGGTCCACCGAAAGGAGCGGAGAATTCCGGGTCCGTGGTCGAGATGGCGATACCCGTGTGACCGTGATAGCCGCCCACGATGCTGATCACTTTCTGCCGCCCCGTAACGCCGCGTGCGAGCCGAATGGCGAGGTCATTCGCTTCCCCGCCGGACGCATTGAACACCACGCCGGCGTGCACGCCGCCGGTCGACCTGGTCAGTTTCTGCGCAGCTTGCGCCCGGATGCCGGAAGTGAATCGATGGTTGCCAATGTCCAACGTGTCGAGCGCACCGCGGAGTGCCTGGAGTAACCGCTCGTTGCGGTGGCCCATGTTGAACACTCCACCGTTGCAGTGCATGTTCCAGTACCATTTTCCGCTGAAAGCGTCCTGGAACTGCGCTCGCTCGCGCGCGCCAATGATCAAGTCTGCGCCGAGACCGCGCAGCAATCTGCCACTCTCCGACGCGAGGTAGCGCGTCGACGCCGCGATCGTCTGCTCGCGGCCTTCAAAAGGCTGCTCTGGCGCTGCGGTCGAGAGGTCCATCACCGAATCATCCTGAGTATTCAATTTCCGCTCCTGAGGAATTTCACGGAGGTTATGGCCATGAACCGGTCTCGGCAGCCAATGCGCCGCGATGCGCCACCCTCCATCAACTGGCTAGATTCTTCACGAACGGCTTCGATTCCGAATCAATCGAAGGTTTGATTTGTTGGCAGCTTGCAAACCATATTGTTGGAACCGAGGGCTACCGACAGGCTCCCGAACAGGACGATGGAGCGAGCAAGGCTCGCAAATACCTGGGTTGTCGATTCCGATCTTGTTCCAGTAGCACGTACAAACCCTAGTCGAGTCTCCAACCTTTGGAGGACGACAATTTATTTTCTGCTGCGAAAAATGAATGAAAGTCCGGTCAAGACCGGGCTGCAGATGTCGATGCCGGCTGAGCCGACAACGACCGTTCATTAACGGCGAGAATCGTCGGACGAAAGACGTCCGCGAGCTCCATGTTCTTCGGGATTTATGATGAGCAGTTTCGATGTGATCGTTCTCGGTGCCGGCACCTGGGGTAGCGCAGCAAGCTGGCAATTGGCCACCCGTGGCTATCGGGTACTGGCGATCGATGCATTTCGTCCGCCTCACAAGGTTGGCTCGCACGGCGGCGCGACGCGCCTCGCGCGGCAATCGAACAGTTCCGGCCCTGCCTACATCAAGCTTACCGAAGCCGCTTGGGAAATGTGGGGCGAAGTTTCGAAGAAGGTCGGTCAGGACATTCTGGTCAAAACCGGTTCGGCGTTTATCGGCGAACCCGGTTCCGAGTGGTTCGACAAGACGCTTTCCAACCTGCAGAAAAGCGAATTCGAATACGAAGTTCTTTCCAATGCCGAGTCTTCTTCACGTTTCCCGTGGCTGAAAACACGGGAGCGCGAGTTGACGGTGTGGGAACCGAATGGCTCGATCATCCTGGTCGAACCTGCCATTCACTCCTTGCAGAAATTGGCCTCCGAACACGGTGTCGAGTTCCGCTTCGACGAACCCGTTCTGACGTGGAACGCCGACGCCAGCGGCGTGGAAGTCCGCACAGCTCAGGGCACCTATCGAGCAGACAAGCTCGTCGTCACCGCAGGCGCGAGGTCGAACAGGATCCTGAACCTTGACCTTCCCGTGGACGTAGAGCGACAAGTACTCGTCAATTTCAAGGTCCCGGCGGGTCATGTCGCTTTGCCCGCCCTCTTCTTTGCCGCTCCCCCGGGTGACCCCGGGATGCCGGCTTACGGATGTCCCGAACCTGACGGCACCTACAAGTTCAGCGTCGCCACTCGAATGGACATCATCGATCCCGATACGATCAGTCAAGATATCAAGGCTAACGATGTCGAGCGCGTGCGCGAGGTGCTCCGTCAGCGCTTGCCGCAGCTCGATGCAGAACCGGTAGGGGGCGCGGTGTGCATGTGGAGCGAAAGCAAGGACGGTCATTGGCTGCTCGGGGCACATCCGGACCATACGAATGTCGTTATCGGCGCGGGGTGTACCGGCCGCGGATTTCGTTACGCGCCAGTGGTCGGCAAAGCACTGGCCGATTTCGTCGATGGCACGGAACGTCCGGACCTCGACACCTTCACGACAGCACGGTTCAATCTGAAAAACAGCGAGGTGACGAAATGAGTGTCATCGAAACCGTCCTCGATGCTGATCTGCTCAAGCGCGCTGAAGATGTCATCCGTCGAACACCGGGTTGGGCAGACTCCCGGCCCGTGTTCGAATGGATGTCAGGCGGTGGTGCGCACAAAAACCTGGTGGCCATCGACGGCGACCGCAAGTGCATGCTCAAGTTGTGGAATACGACTTGGGAGGGACTTGGCGTGATTCCTCCGTCCGGCGTCGCGATGGAAAACACGCGCCTGGCCGGCGAGTTGGGTATTGGTGCGCGGGTATTGAAAATCACCACGGAACCACTCGCGCTGGTGGTCGAATTCCTTCCCGGCAAACTTCTCGACACCTCGGATCGCGCGGGCCGCAGGCGCCTTCTGAGCGCCGCGCGTCGCCTGCATGACAGCGGCGCTCGCTTCGCACGGGATTTCAGTCCGTTTTCGGACGCCAGATCGCAGTTTGCATGCGCGCGCCAACGCGGCGTGGACCTTCCCGACGGTTATGAAGAACTGTGCAAAGTGATGGCGCGCGTCGAAAAGGTTCTCGACCTCCGGATCACCGACTTCGTTCCATGTCACAACGACCTCTACGGTGCCAACATTCTCGAGACGACGACCGGTGACGTACGACTCGTCGACTACGATTTGTCCGGGAATGGCGATCGCTGCTACGAACTCGGTTTCATCGCGACGTACGGTGAGCTCGACACGGATTCAATCGGCCAGATGTGTGAAGACTACTTCGGCGCCAACGATGCAGGCAGGCAGGCCCGCGTGCGCCTCTTCGCACTAGCCGCCGATTACTGCAGTCTTGGTCTATGGACGGTCGCGCAAGGAGCAAGCGACAAGAACGCTGACTACGATTACGCGGGTGAATTGAATCGCAGCCTTGACAAGGTAAAAAAACGGATCGATTCATCCGAGTTCGGGACACTGCTCCAGACCGCGGCCCGTTGACGCCACAGCTGCCGCGCGCACCGCGCGCAGGCAGCAATTTCCGTCTTTTCGTGTATGTCCGGATGCTCCGAATATCTCCACCACTGCGGGGGGCAGCAAATGAAGCATGAGTCCGTTTTGTCCGGTCGACGAAGGATCTACCTCGTCCGCCACGGAGAAGTGAACTACTTCCCCCAACGGGATCAAATGGACCAGGACCCGCCTCTTTCGAGCCTCGGAAGAGCACAGGTAGAGCAGACAGCCGCATTTCTGGAAGAGAACGACGTGGTCGTTGACCGGATCCTCTCGAGCAAGTTGCTCCGATCCCTCGAAACGGCTCGGATCATCGGTAATCGTCTTGGCGTGGCCTGCGTGGAAAGCCTCGATACACTAGGCGAAATTCGTGGTAACGATGTCAGTGCCTTGTCTCAAACCAGCCTGGATCGAGCATTCTTTGCGGGAGTTCGACTGGTGCCGGATTCCTGGGCGTTTATGAATGGCGAGACGCTTCGCGACTTCACGGCACGGGTCGATTCCGAGATCGATGCATTGCGGTTGGACGACAGCTGGAAAGTGGCGCTCCTTGCGGTACACGGCGGGGTCAACACTGCGATCATCTCCCGAGCGCTATCGGGAAATCGCGGCGCGTATTTCGCCGGCATCGAGCAGGATTACGCTTGTTTGAACGTGCTGGACATCGGCGCCGAACCTGAGGATTGGGTAGTCCGACTGATAAACTTTGCCGCGCACCACCCTTTCCATCCAACGCCGCTAGAAACGACGCTGGAGCATTTGCTTTCCCGACACCGACAAGCGAACGCCGGCTAGAAGCGAGGCCGGCTCGTTACGACGAAAAAGCATTGATCTTTGCGATCAGCGCAGCACGACTATCGACGCCGACCTTGTCGAAGATGTGAACCAGGTGTGTTTTCACGGTCGTGACGGCGATCGACAGATCCCCTCCAATCATCTTGTTGCATCGACCAGCCGCCACCAGTTCGGCAACCGCTACTTCTCTTTTTGAAAGGCCGTGGTCGTTCGCCAGCCACTCGCGGATGCGAATTGCCGAAGATTGGGGGCCGCTTGCGATATTGTGCTCGATGTAAGGCTGTGCAATCCGACAACGTTGCAGCAGTTCAGTCCTGCGATCCGGAACGGCTGAGCAGTCGTTCAGAAGCACACTCAATCCTCCGACCATTTGTCCATTACACCGGAAGAATAGTTCGATAGTGTCCCGGAATCCATGCAGTCGCATGAAGCGGTGGTACTCCCGGTCGCCGTCGCTTTCGCCAAGTTCGTTGCTCAGCAATGCGGTAGCGCCTCCTAAGGATTGGGCCCGGACAGGAGAAAGTGGGTCGAGATCCCCCGCATACTTCAAGTAATCATTGAGGAAGCTCGCAGGCACGTTCAGCAACCTGAACCGAGACTCTCGCGTTTCGTCGTCGATGTGATAAAACGCAATCGAGTCGACACCCAGCAGATTCGACATGAAATTCAATGTCTGCCTTGCAAATTGTTCGGCGCCCGCCTTCTCGCTACGCATGATCATTTCCCTGTTCGGCAAAGATCGCCTTCCTCCTGAACACTTGCCAGGAGTGAAAAACCGACCTTAGGTAAACACGCACCGTGACGAATCCATGTTAGAAAGCAAAAAAACGCGAGTCAATACTCCAAAACCATAAATTGGACTCCGTGTACAAGTTTTCTTGCCAAGTGAACGACTCCATCCCACAATAGAACGGTCGGCGTTGTCGCCCGACGAGTGCCCTCAACCCCCAAGCCGCCGTGTGAGACAGTCGAATGTCCGAACCCGCATCCACGCTCCTCGCAGTAACCTCGAAAACGCCATTGACCTTGCGTGAGCGCAATAAGCTTCGAGTCAGGGACGATCTTGTCGATGCAGTAACGACGGAGCTTGCAGAAAGCGGCGAGGGATTGTGTGCGCTGGACGACGTTCTCAGACGGGCGGGCTTGTCCAAAGGAACGTTTTACAACCACTTTCCGGGTGGCCGCGATCAACTGCTTCTTCTGGCTTACGAGCAGATCGGTGCCGAGTTTCAACGAGATAGCACCAATCGTCGGGATCGCGGAATTTCTCCTTCGGAGAAGATCATGGCGTTCGCAGACGCTTACTTCTCCATCTGCGCGGACCCGCGCAAGGGAAAGCTGTACAGTGTTGCCGAACCAGCTCTGGCACCGATTTTGGCGCCAGCGATCGGCCGGTCATCCGGTTGGGTTCGCGCCGAGATCACGGATGATCTGAGAGCCACGCCGCAATTCCGGGGGAAGAAGGGGCATTCTCGCGCCGATGCGTGCGCTATTCTGCTCGTCGGTGCGATCCGGGAGGCAGGTAGACGAACGTACGTCGACGCCACGACCGCACCGCCATTGCGCGCCGAATTGCTTTCCATCGTCACCTCCATTCTTGGAGGTGAATAGACTCATTGTGGTCAATACATCGTATGAAGAAGCGGCTCACTCATCCGGCCATCACCATCGACCTGATCATTTATGAAGGTTTCAAGCTTCTGGACGCGGTCGGACCGATGTCCGTGTTCTCTTATGCGAACATCCATCTTGCGGAGCTGGGCCGCCCGCCAGGTTACGACGTGCGGATTGTTGCGAGCAAGGTAGCCCCCATTGCATCCGACTCGGTCGCATCCCTCACGCCGACCAAATCGCTTTCTCCATTGTCGGTGCCGCATACCGCGTTCGTCGTAGGCACGCGGAGCATCGACGACGCCGTCGCGCAAAACCCTGAAATCGTTGATTGGTTCGGCTCGGCGGCGAGTCGGCTCCAAAGAACCGCGGGACTGTGTTCCGGCGTCTTCTTCCTTGCCGCCGCCGGTCTGCTCGCCGGACATCGCGCCACGACACACTGGAGCGTTCGAGATGAACTGAAGGATCGCTATCCTGACGTTTCAATCGATGAGGAATGCATCTTCCTGAACGACGATTGGCTGTGGACATCAGCTGGCGTCACTGCCGGGATCGACCTGGCACTCGCAATGGTCGAGCAAGATCACGGTCCGGAACTTGCCCATCTGGTCGCCCGCGATCTCGTGGTCTATCTGAAGCGCTCGGGCACACAGTCGCAGTTGAGCGTACACCTTCGAGTTCAGCAGACCAGCCGAATTGAAATTCGGCACCTGCAAGAGTGGCTTCTGGAAAACATCACACGGAAGCTCTCCGTTGCCGAGATGGCCAGATACATCTCAATGAGCGAGCGTAACTTCTTGAGGGTATTCCATGAGGAAATGGGCATGACGCCTGGACGTTATCTGGAGAAGACACGTATCGATATGGCGAGCCAGCTACTTCGCGAGACGTCCCTGCCTGCCAAGGCGATCGCGAGCCACGTCGGGTTCGGGAGCTACGAACTGATGCGACGCTCCTTTCAAAAGGTGCTCGGTATAAGCCCGAGCACCTGCAGAAGCGCAGACGAAAAAACGAAGCCGAAAAATGCCGCTTACGCTTCGGCTCAGGTGCCGCCAGCCGATCACCGAGAAACCTGAAAGGGGTGGATTCCTTTACCCGGATGGGAAAGGTTCCGCCTGCCTTCGTTGCGATTGCGAGACGAACGCAGGCGGATCGATCCGATAGAAGTAGTACTGGCGCGGCGGGAAAACTCAAGGCCAAAGGCTCATCTCTGGCAACGGCGCCAGGTCATTCAGCCTTGAAGCAATAGACAGCAAGTTTGTTGCCATCCAGATCGCGCACATAAGCGGCGTATGCGTTTGGTGCCCAGCCACGTGGTCCCGCAGGACCTTCGCATTTTCCACCGGCGGCAAGCGCGCTTTTGTGGAATGCGTCGATCGACTTGCGATCGGGTGCTTCAAACGAGACGGTCACACCGTTCCCGACGGTGGCTGCCTGGCCATTCGCCGGCTTCAGAACGAAGAAAGACGGAGACTCCTGACCCCAGATGGAGCCGCTGTCGTTGAGGTCGGCGACACGCTTCAAGCCGATTTCTCCAAGTACACGATCGTAGAACGAGCGCGCATTCTCGAGATTGTTCGTGCCAACAGTGATGTGCGTAAAGACTGCCATGATTGTCCTCTTTGAGTGACGTGATGGTACGGCGCAGAGCGCCAGAATGAATCTTCGGATGAATGTGTATTCACCCTCGGTACGCACCGAGGGCACGCGCGTGATGCGCGATGTGATCGGCGATGAACGTCGAGATGAAGTAGTACCCGTGGTCGTAGCCCGGATGGCGGCGCAGCGTCAGCGGCTGGCCTGCCTTCGCGCACGCGGCCTCGAACACGTCGGGGTTCAGCTGGTTCGCGAGGAATTGATCGGCCAGCCCCTGGTCGACGAGGATGCCGTCCGCGAACTTCGTCGCATCGGCGCGCGCGACGAGTTCGCTCGCGTCGTGTGCCTTCCAGGCATCGCGATCAGCGCCAAGGTAACCCGAGAATGCCTTCTCGCCCCACGGGCAGCGTGTCGGCGCGGCGATCGGCGCGAACGCCGATACCGACCGGTACAGCCCGGGATGACGCAGCGCAAGCGTCAGCGCGCCGTGCCCGCCCATCGAGTGACCGAAGATCCCGAGCCGCGCGCCGTCGATCGGCAGTTCGGCCGTGACGAGTTCGCGCAGCTCGCCCGTCACGTACGACTCCATCCGGTAATGCGCGGACCACGGCGCTTCGGTCGCGTCGACATAGAAGCCCGCGCCGACGCCGAAGTCCCACGCGTCGGTCTCGCCCGGCATGCCCGCGCCGCGCGGGCTCGTGTCCGGCATCACGAGCGCGATGCCGTGCTGCGCCGCGTATTGCTGCGCGCCGGCCTTGATCGCGAACGTCTCGTCGGTGCACGTGAGCCCCGCGAGATAGAACAGCGCCGGCACGCGGCCGTGCGCGGCCTGCGGCGGCAGGTACACCGAGAATTTCATCGGCAGGCCGATGGCCGCCGAATCGTGACGGTAGAAACGCTGCTCGCCGCCGTGGCACGCATGCGAGGAAACGAGTTCAAGCATCGCGGTGCGCTCCCGGTCAGTACAGCACGACCGAACGGATCGACTCGCCGGCCTTCATCAGGTCGAAGCCTTCATTGATCCGCTCGAGCGGCAGCGTGTGCGTGATCAGGTCGTCGATGTTGATCTTGCCTTCCATGTACCAGTCGACGATCTTCGGCACGTCGGTGCGGCCGCGTGCGCCGCCGAACGCCGAGCCCTTCCACTCGCGGCCCGTCACCAGCTGGAACGGACGCGTGCTGATTTCCTCGCCCGCTGCCGCCACGCCGATGATGAACGACTGGCCCCAGCCCTTGTGCGTGCACTCGAGCGCCTGGCGCATCAGCTTCACGTTGCCCACGCATTCGAACGAGTAATCCGCGCCGCCGTCGGTCAGCTGCACGATGTGGTCGACCACGTTCTCGACTTCGTTCGGGTTGATGAAGTGCGTCATCCCGAACTTCTTCGCGAGCTCGACGCGCTTCGGGTTGATGTCGACGCCGATGATCTTGTCCGCGCCGACCATCTTCGCGCCCTGGATCACGTTCAGGCCGATCCCGCCGAGGCCGAACACGACGACGTTCGCGCCGGCCTCGACCTTCGCCGAGTACACGACCTCGCCGACGCCCGTCGTCACGCCGCAGCCGATGTAGCAGATCTTGTCGAACGGCGCATCCTCGCGCACCTTCGCTACCGCGATCTCGGGCACGACGATGTAGTTCGAGAACGTCGACGTCCCCATGTAGTGGAACAGCGGCTTGCCGTCGAGCGAGAAGCGCGACGTCGCGTCGGGCATCAGGCCCTTGCCCTGCGTCGCGCGGATCTTCTGGCACAGGTTGGTCTTGCGCGACAGGCAGAACTTGCACTCGCGGCATTCGGGCGTGTAGAGCGGAATCACGTGATCGCCCTTGCGCAAGGTGCCGACGCCGGGGCCGACGTCGACCACGACGCCCGCGCCTTCATGGCCGAGGATCGCCGGGAAGATCCCTTCCGGATCGGCGCCCGACAGCGTGTAGTAGTCGGTGTGGCAGATGCCGGTAGCCTTTACTTCGATCAGCACTTCGCCGGCACGCGGCCCTTCGAGATCGACTTCCTCGATCGTGAGAGGCTGCCCTGCCTTCCAGGCGATTGCGGCTTTCGTTTTCATCTCAATCCTCGATCTATTTGCTGGAACGAAGATTAAATGTCGAAGAACGCTCAGCAAACGCTTCTCCTGAATGTTGGCGGGATCGTTGCGCACGATGGCGCGAATCAGTGCATCTGCTTCCAACCTGAAATCTACGCTTGGGTGGCCCCCTTTTCGTCATTCGTGCCCTTGACCTGGGACACCTGGGTGTATCCCGCACTAGGGGAAACACTGGCTTTGCAACTTTGGGATGATTGACGATTGATTTCGGCCGCAGAAAATCAGTTCGACAGATGCCGGTACCGCACGGAAATCCGTCTCCAGCGAGAGGTCGATGCGACAGATCAACACAGATCAGAAGAACTTGCGTTGACAAATGTACAAGCCGATAACGCCAGCTTTTCGCCCCAATTTTGGAAGGAACCCCACCATGGATGCCGCAAGAGAAGTAGATCAACCGCACCTGCGGAAGGGCGCTTTAGGGCTCTTCGCAATAGTCTCGGCCGTCATCGCAACCAACGGCCCCTTGACCGCTCTGGTTGGAGCGGTTCCCGTTTCCCTCACCATGGGCAACGGCATCGGGCTGCCTTCGGTATTTGTCATCGTCGGCCTAGTCTATGTGCTCTTCAGCGTCGGTTTCACCGCAATGAGCAAATACACCACGAACGCGGGTGCGTTCTATGCGTACATCGCTCAGGGACTCGGGCGGCCGTGGGGCATCAGTGCAGCGTTTGTCGCCATCTTGTCGTATAACGCAATGCAGCTCGCCTGTTACGGCATGCTTGGATTCTTCCTGTCGACAGGCTTACACGACTGGATTGGCGTTGACGTGCCATGGTGGATATGCTGCCTGGGTGCGCTACTTGTCATTCTCGTAGCGAGTGTCACCAACATCGAGATCAGCGGTCGATTATTGTTTTTCCTCCTCGCCGCCGAAATGCTCGTCATCGCCGCATTCGACGTCGCTGCAGTTTTGCATGGCGGTCCCGCTGGCTATACGCTCGCACCTTTCACCCCGCAGCATACCTTCACTGCCGGTTTTGGAACGGCAATCGTGTTTGTCGTCGGGTCATACATGGGCTTTGAAACCACCGCGATTTATGCGGAAGAAGCAAAGGAGCCGCATCGCAATATTCCATTGGCGACGTATATCTCCATCACGACGATCATGGTGCTGTACACCTTCTCCGTTTGGGCGCTGATCGTCGTCTGGGGACCGAGCGAGGTCGTCTCCATGGCTGGGAAAGATCCTGCCGGTTTGTGGTACGGAATGGCAGAGCGAATCGCCGGCAAATTCATTTCCGAGGCGATGCAAGCGCTGATGCTTACCAGCCTGTTCGCCGCACTTCTCAGCTTCCACAACACTACGTCCCGGTACATTTTCTCGCTCGGGCGAGAGGAAGTGCTGCCAAAGGTGCTCTCAACGGTATCACGAGGACAGCAAGCGCCCGTAGTTGCATGTGCGGTGCAAGCTACCGCCGTGGCCGCCGCTCTGCTCCTGTTCGCGTGGTCGAAGTCCGACCCGATGAACGTCGTCCTGCCCTATACGGCCGCACTCTCGACCATCGGTCTCCTGTCGGTTCAATGCTTGACTTCGCTTTCGG
Source organism: Burkholderia sp. IO2 (assembly GCF_029522185.1). Lineage (NCBI taxonomy): Bacteria > Pseudomonadati > Pseudomonadota > Betaproteobacteria > Burkholderiales > Burkholderiaceae > Burkholderia > Burkholderia sp. IO2. Next base: position 35,391 of record NZ_JAKWFH010000030.1, read on the forward strand.
TAATCGCCTTTTTCATGCGGGGCGGTCGTGGCGAGAGCGCGTGGGTGAGGCAAATAGCGCCGGCGGCGAGCGCAATCGCGCTTGCGTGGTTCGTCTTCATGGAAGTCAGCCACCTTGATCTGATGACTGGATCGACGTCGCGGTGGATCTACTGCTTCCCTTACGGCATCGCGACGCTGGCGCTCTTAGGGGTCGTGTACGCACTTTGGTTGCGCAAGGCTCGTCCGGATCGCTACAGCAGTCTGGGGCGCTTCCTCTCCGAGTTGTGAGTTTCACGGAAAGTTCAAAACATGGCTCGTAAGCGAGCCAACTGAAACCCATCAATCGGTCCAACGCAGGCGGCGACCTCTGCGGGGCGGCGTTCGACCGAAACACATCGATTCCAGGAGCCGTTCGAATGCGCAATCCAAAAATCAACTCGTATTCGGTAATGAATCGCTACGCGAGTTCATCCTCTCTCAATGCCAGGCATGCAAAGTTTCGGACCCGCGCAATCTGTTCATCTGTCGCGGCTATCTTCGCGTGCGGACCGATGATTGCCGCGGCCCAAAGCAGCGTCACACTTTATGGTGTAGTTGACACCGGCATCACGTTCCTGTCCAACCAGCAGATTGCAGACGGCGCGGGTGCTTCGGGAAAACGCGCGTGGCAAATGACAGCCGGTAACAGTGCGCCGTCATCATTCGGCATTAAAGGCGTGGAGGATCTCGGCGGCGGAATGGCTGCAACTTTCAATTTGCAGAATTATTTTCAATCGAACAACGGTGCTTTATTTGAGCCCAACGGACTGTTTGACGCGAATGCAACCGTTGGCCTCAAGTCCGACAAACTCGGGGTACTCACCCTTGGCCGCCAGTTCGACTCGTACACGACGTATCTCGCACCATACGCATCGAGCAATGTCTGGTCCGGATTTGCAGGCGCGCACTTTGGCGACGTCGACAATCTGAATGCCGCGTTCAATGTGAACAATTCCGTTGTGTATACGAGCCCGTCCTTTGGTGGCTTCTCCTTCAGCGGCACGTTCAGCCTGGGCAATCAACCTGGAACGTTCGCGACCAATCGTGCATGGGCCGTCGCGGCTGGTTACCAGTCTGGTGCCCTCTCCGTTGCGGCCGGTTATCTTTCGCTGCGGGATCCGTTCACAGCAGCCTTAGGGGGCAACAACGCATACATCGGCGAGTTTAGCTGCGGCCAAAGCCCGTCGAACTATTGCCAGCTGCAGAACGCGAGCGAGCTTCGGACATACGGGGTCGGAGGCAGCTACAGTTTCGGCCGATTCAACGTGAATGCCACGCTTACGCGCGCGAAGTTGCTGGCCAGTCGGTATCTCGTCCAAGTCGGCGGCCCGGTTAGCGATGTGCGATTCGATACAGCCGAAGTCAATACTCTGTACAATTTTTCTGAGGCGCTGCAATTCGGCCTAGCCTATGCATACACGATTGGAAAGATATCCGAAACGGGGGATCGGCCTCAGATTCACAAGGTAAGCCTCGCGACGATCTATAACGTTTCGAAGCGGACGCAGCTCTACCTGATCGGCAATTTCGAAAAAATGGCAGGTGATGGAATCGGCATTAATCCCGTAACCGGCTCTCTCGAGCGCTACGCACAACTCTCATATTTCGGCAATTCGAACTCATCTAACCAGCTTGCCGTGTCTGTTGGTATCAAGCATACGTTCTAGTTGTTGCGGATGGTTAGATTCGAAGCGTCCGTCGCCGGGTGCGGCTGCAAATGATCGAACAGTGGTCGTTCGATGACGGCCGGCGATTGGATGCTCCGGGTTGCGCATTCAATCCGTCGACGCAACGAATTGATGAAATCGCTCAGCCGGTGTATCGAAGTCCAGCTGTAGGAGTTCACAATCAATGCTAGCCGTGCCCAAAGGAGTGCTAGCAATGTTCACTAATACTGCTAGCGTAGTGTTTTGCTCAGCCTAAGCGGTGGGCATCGATAACGTGATATCGCCCGCAGCGCGGCGTCGAAATTCGGAGCTCTGGCAAAAATCGATTGCGGAACAGTCTCGAGCAGGCTGTGGTGCACCCGGCAGTAGTCGGCTGACGGATCGAGCCACTCCCTCTTCCACCGTGACGCAGTGACATCGGCGTCGTTCAGAACAAGACATCTGAAGCAATACACCAAGTACTTCTGATCGAAGACCCACTCATGCGGCGTCTGGATCATGCTCAGAATACCGTCGTTGAGCCGCGCTGCGCGAGATAGACGGCTCAGGGTTGGGGATGGAACTGGGGGAAAGAGGATCCAGCCGGCCTTGGTCAGGCTAGGCATCGCTACGCCTGTGCCCGATTCCCAGATCAAGTCTACGCTCGTCTGATACCGCGCCGCGATGCGACCCAACCAGCTACCAAACGCCTCTTCCAGGAAGGGGCGAGGTGCGATGGGCCACGGCCTGTGGGTTTCAGACATGCGCGCGGGCAACTCGTTCAAGGTGAGCGATATCGATGCACTCGTCACCGTTCCTGATCGCCAACTCGGCTGCTTCGTTGAGGATCGTAGATATGGCGCCAGTTAGCCCTCCGCTTATCTCGAGAACGAGCTGGACAATCTCACGCCGCGACAGATTCGATGGTTTTCGTAGCGGCAAGACTTTCTCGAACGCAGCCATGAGCCTGCGAAGACTTTCACTTTCCCTCCACCTTGGGATCTCGAATGGCCTGTAGCGGCTGATCATCTGCGAATCGGTCTGAAGCCCTAGAACGGCATCGCGCGTACCGACAAGGACCATGCTAATCTGCAGGTCGTTGGCTAGGTATTTTAGAAGGTTCAAAGAGGCGCGTTGCTCACGATACGTTCCGGCGAGCAGGTGATGAACCTCGTCTACGATTAGCATCTGCGGCGACATCCGCCGCAATATGTCGCGAGCGAGCCGCTCGAGTGTGGCAAGCCCCGCCGCGGGGTTATGTGGCGCACCGAGCTCAAAGAGCAAAGCGGCGTAGAAGCGGTGCTGATCGGGGGTGGGAGGCATCTGTACGCTCACGACCGGACACCGCTCTACCCCGGTTCTCTCGTCGAACTCGCAGGGGTGCGCCCGCCTGAACTTGGCCGTTATCTTGGTTTTCCCGATGTTCGAGTCGCCGTGCAGCAGAAGACACGGCATGCGCTCACGTCTCGGCGTGTCATAGAGCCGCTGCAGTAGCTGCAAAGCTTCAGTCGCTCGGGGATAGTCGATCCACCGGTCACGTAGCAGACTCTTTATGCGATCCTCTTTTCCGAGTAGGACCTGATCTCTTGCTGCGGGTAGCAGATGCGCGAAATCATCTTGCTTCATGCTGGCCCCCCTACCACTGTTCAACGTCATACGCGGTAACTGGTGCGTCGTAGTTCACCTGCTCGACCTGCCGCTGTTCAGTGAGTGAAAGATCTTCGATGCTGCTCTTCGGAACCAAACCGCCAGCTTGACGCGCCATGCGGCGTCGCGCTCGACTAGCCCGCTGGGAAGTGACGACCAGTTGTCGCTGCTGCTCAACAGTCTCGAATATCTCCCTCTCCGATACTGCCCGTTGTCCCCTAGCCCGGATAGCTCGCAAAGCTGCACGCTGTTCGAACAGCGAGATGGGAGGCCGACGCAAGTCCGCGTATCGCACTTCAACGAAACTGCCTCTGCCAGCGCTTACGAAGATGCGCGAGAGGTCTTCTGGGTGATAGCGGATCGTCACGGACCGGCGTGTTTCCCGCCATGCCGCGAACAAGGGATGCCAATAGCGGATCAGGAAGAGCTTGAGGCCGTCCCGCTGAATGGTCCGGGATGCGACTGGCAGAAACCGGATCAGAAACTTCAGTTCGGCATCCGGTTGAGCTGGCAAGCATCGTGAATCCGATGCTCGCCATGTTTCCTGCCACTTTTGCGCGGGCTGAAGTCCCAACAAACCGCGGTGAGGGCTGCAGTGATAACGCCTGCCGATCTCGACAGCCAGCCACTGCTCGAACTGCTTCAACGTAAGTGAAGCTGTCTTTTCGGCCTGGCGCGCCTTGCGCCCTTTGACTGACGATCCAGTCGAACCAGGGAGGCCACGCACGCGCTCCATCAAGGTCCTGTTCAGCCGCTCGATGTGGCCACCAAAGTGCGGCTTGCCCACCGGTCGGTACATCAGTTCAATGCCGTACTCGCGGCATCCACTGCGAAGGGCACGGCTTTTGAATTCGGCCGCGTTATCAAGATGCAGCGTTCGAGGGATACCGCGCATCGGCCAGTCAGCCTCAACGCCTAGTCTTTCGAGCCACGGCTCTTTGCGCAGAACTACGCGCGAGAGGAGCAAGCTTACCGTCGCAGCCCCCGGCCTCTCCATTGCGACATAAAAGCCAAGCACACATCTCGTAGCAACGTCGAGAGCCACAGACAGCCACGGTCGACCGATAATCTGTCCGTCCAGTTCGCTAACGAGCAGGATGTCCGCTTGCGTGTGATCAACCTGCACGATATCTAACGGATGTCGGACCTGGAATGTGCCAGGGGCAACTGCAGCGTTCGGGAGCGCAGCTCGTGCCAAAGCATCCTGCTCGCGATAGGAGAGCCACCGTCGAGCAATTGTTGACCTGCTTGGAGGCGATAGACCTGCAACGCTGCAACGACGTTTCACCTCAAGTACAAGATCAGTTGCAGGATGCGCAAGGTGTCGCTGATCAGGGAGCCATTCGTGCACGGCCTCGTCGATGACGCATTCGACGGCGGCGTCCAGTCTGCCCCCGGTCGCCCTACCCGGCTGCCTTGGCTCTAATGTGCTGGCGACCGGATCTGCGAGGAAACGTCGACGCAGGCGATATACGGTGGTGCAGTGAACGCCTAATAGCTGTGCTGCTCGTTCAGCCTGCTGTCGGGAAAGCACGCCGTTGCCAAGCGGTCGAAGCACGGACGCAATCTTCGCTGCTCGAGCGGCCCGCTCTTCGATCGAAGCCATATGGATCCCTATCAATCCACGCGACACGTGCGCTAGCAGTATTAAAGAACACGTGCAACGTGCTAGCAACGTTAGTGAACATAGGCCAAGTTTCTGTTGCAGAAACGCAACGGCCAAGCAGCCGACAGAAAGCTCCAAAAAGTCCCTGTTCGCCGAGGCTTCTTTGAGAATTTCCGCTAGCAACGTTTCTGAACACGGCTAGCGCTAATAATGAACGCCTACACTATACGCACGTGCTGGATCAGCACGGCATTGTCTATAACCAACCGATCGTGCTGAACGAACGGCAGGCGGGCGTGGCCATCGAAGGTGTACTGCGGCATAACGAAAACCGAGACGATGGCGGACTGTTGCGACTCTCCGTCGACACGCACGGGTACACGAGCGTGGGGATGGCCGTCTCGAAGCTACTGGGCTTCGATCTGTGTCCGGGCCTGCGCAATTTGGCCGAGCGCAAGTTGTATTTGCCGCGCGGATTTGCCGTCTCCGAAGGACTGGCGCCGGTCGTGGCCCACGACGTTTCGCTCAAGGCGATTCGCGACGGCTGGGACGAGCTGCTGCGGCTCGTCGCCTCGATTCAGTCCGGCCGCGTCAGCGCGGTGGTTGCGCTGCAGCGGTTCGGCAGTGCCGCACAAGGCGACCCGGTGCATCGGGCCGCCGATCAACTCGGCAAGTTGCTGCGCACGCTTTTCCTGTGCGATTACTTCAGCAACGTGGCGTTCCGCCGGGAGCTGCATGCGCTGCTGAATCGCGGCGAGTCGGTCCACCAGCTTCAGCGCGCGTTGTTATGCTGATCGGCCTTGCCGCGCGCAACACTGAGCGGCCGTTGTGGAGCCGCCCGAACGGTTCTTTGGACCGTCAGCCGCCGGGTTGAATCTGCAAGGCAGAGCTGACGGCTGCCGTACAGCACGCCCTTGGTGTTGACGTCGATCATCCGGTCCCACTCGTCCACGTGCAGGCGTTCGAGCATCGGGCTCGGCATCAGCCCGGCGTTGTTCAGCATCACGTCGATGCGGCTGTGCATGTCGACCGCGCGATCGACCAGGCGCTCGACTGCGTCGCGGTCGGTAACGTCCGTTTCGAGAACTGCTTGCCGCCCGGCGCCGATTTCGTCGGCGAGCCGCTCCACCCGGTCCACGCGGCGTGCGCCGAGCACCAGCTGCGCACCGCGTTTCGCGAGATGCCGCGCAGTTTCTTCGCCGAGGCCGCTGCTCGCGCTGGTAATGACGACGACTTTGCCATCGATGTTTTCGGTAACGATGCTCCTCTCTTCAGTTGCGCGCGCGTCAAGCCGCGCGCCGTGAAAATACGTCCTTGAACGCAGGCATCGCCGAAAAGACGTTCGGCCATCCCGCGTAGAACGCCAGTTGCGTCAACGTCTCGGACGCTTCGGCCTGCGTGAGCCCGTTGTCCATCGCGCGGTTCAGGTGATACGGGATCTGCGCCACCTGGCCGTTGGCGACGAGCGCACTCACCGTCACCAGGCTGCGGTCGCGCGGCGCGAGCCCCGGGCGAAGCCACAAGTCGCGAAACAGCGCATCGGTCGTGTACGCGACCACGCCCGGCGCGACGGCGCCGAAGTTTTCCGCGACCGACCGTGCGCGCTGCGCCTCGGCCGCCTCGTTCAGCGGCAGCGGCGCAACGTCCGCCGGCGCGAGTTGATTGGGCCCGATGCCGCGTTCGTCATAGACGTGCTTGACGACAATCGATGCGGCGCTCGCGTTGGCCCATCCCGCGTAAAAGGCCAGGTGCGCGATCATTTCCGATATTTCCGCGGGCTTCACGCCGTGATCCAGCGCGAGGCGGACATGCAGCGGCATCTCGCCGGTCGGGCCGCGAGCGATCAGCACCGACAGCGTCACGATGCTGCGATCACGCGGCGATAGTTGCGGCCGCTTCCACAGGCCGTCGAACACGATGTGCGTCGTGTATCGCTCGAAGGCCGGGGCAACGGCTTTCAAATCGGTGGAAGACAAGGTTTCCTGCATGATGTCGGTCCTTTGCATGTGGGTGCACGCGGCGGTAAGCAGGGCCAGGCCCGTCGCGGCGACGAGCCGCAACGGGCAGCGCGTACGCTCGTCACCGCGCGCCGTATTGCGCATCGGTGACGTGTTCGAGCCAGTTGACGTTGCTGCCATCGAGCGCCTCCTGAAGCGCGATATGCGTGACGCCCGTCGTGGCGGACGCCCCGTGCCAGTGCTTGACGCCGGCAGGAATCGACACAACGTCGCCCGCGACGATCGGCTGTCGTTCCCGGCCCCATTCCTGAACCCAGCCGCGTCCCGAAGTCACGACCAGCGTCTGGCCGAGCAGATGCGTGTGCCACGCGGTGTGAGCGCGGGGCGCGAACGTGACCAGACCGCCCGACAGGCGCAAAGGCGGGTTCGCCTGAAAGAGCGGATCGATGCGCACTTGGCCCGTGAAGCGCTGCGGCGCGCCCGGCTCGGAAGATCGCGTGCCGCTGCGCGCAACCGCGATGCCCGTGCTTACCGCCTCGTCGGCCGATGCGGCGAATGAGGCGCAGGCGAGCATCAAGACCAAGGCAGCGGGCGCGTTCATTACGGTTCGTCGCTGCCGAAGTATTGCTCGTCCGTCACCTTGTCCAGCCAGTGGACGTTCTTGCCATCGAGCGCCTCCTGAATCGCGATATGCGTCATCGCGGTGGTCGACGTCGCACCGTGCCAGTGCTTGTGACCCGGCGGGCACCAGATCACGTCGCCCGCACGGATCTCGACGCGCGGCTCGCCGTCGCATTGCGTCCAGCCACAGCCGGCAGTCACGAGCAGGGTCTGGCCGAGCGGATGCGTATGCCATGCGGTGCGTGCGCCCGGCTCGAACGTCACGCTGGCGCACGACACGCGCGCCGGCGGCGGCGGTGCGTTCAGTGGGTCGATCCGGACCGTGCCGGTGAACCATTCTGCGGGGCCTTTGATCGAGGCCTGCGAGCCCGCGCGCTTCAGTTCCATGATGTCGTCCTCTTCCGAAAAGGGTGCCGCATGGATCGTTCCAGCGGTCAGCCATCGCACTTTAACGACTCGCGATTCACGCGACTAGATGGCAAAATCGGCATAGGCCTATGCTGTGGTGCATAAATCAATGGAAGACTTCAACGATCTGGTCGCATTCATGACCGTCGCGCGCGAGCGCAATTTCACGCGGGCTGCCGCGCAGCTCGGCGTGTCTCAATCGGCGTTGAGCCGAACGGTGCGCGCGCTCGAGGGGCGAATGGGCATTCCGTTGCTGACGCGCACGACCCGCAGCGTGTCGCCGACCGAGGCCGGCGAACGGTTGCTGGAATCGATCGCTCCCCGCTTTCAGGAAATCGAGGCGGAACTGGAATCGCTACGCGCAATGACGGACATGCCGACCGGCAACGTCCGGATCACCGCGACCGACTATGCGGCGAACGAGTACGTGTGGCCGCGGCTGCAACCGCTGCTGCGTCAGTATCCCGCGCTCAGGGTCGAGTTGGTGAACGACTATGGTCTGACCGACCTGGTCGCCGGCCGCTACGACATCGGCGTACGGCTCGGCGACCAGGTCGCCAAGGACATGATCGCGCAGCGTATCGCGCCGGACATGACGATGTCGATCGTCGGTTCTCCCGGTTATCTGTCGTCCCGACCGGTGCCAACGACGCCGCACGAACTGACCCAGCACAACTGCATCAACCTTAGATTACCGACGAGAAACGCGCTGCTATCGTGGGAGTTGAGCAAGGGGCGACGCGAGTTGCAGGTCCGCGTCGAAGGACAGTTGACATTTAACAACGTCTATCAGATGGTCGACGCGGCCCTCGCCGGTTTCGGGCTCGCCTATGTGCCGAAAGATCTGGTCACGCATCATGTTGAAGAAGGACGGCTCAGCTGGGTGCTGGAGGATTGGTTTCCGACGTTCGTCGGGCACCACGTCTATTACCCGAGCCGGCGCAAGTCGTCGCGATCGGTGGAGCTGGTGGTCGACGCGCTTAGGGCTGGGTATGTGGGCAATGCACGTTAAGCATGGGACACGTTTCGTCATCAAGCACCGAGCTCGCTTTCGCCCCGAGTGTAGAGAGCGGCACAACCTCGTCAGTGTCAGGTCTACCTAATGCACCTGGAATACAGTCTTTGCAATGTCGATTCCAACTGGTGTCAGATTCATCGCTAGCCTCCGCTTCGCCGTGAAGATCCAAGTGGTCTTGCGCTATGCGTTCGCTCATATCAAAAGCCCGCGCCTCGCGAGGCTGGAGGGAGGCCTCCATACCATTTCCCAAGAGTTGGAGCCTCCACAAAACTCGGAGCAGCTCATGATGATTGAACAACGTCACACTCACTCCAGCGTTGCCAATTCAACGGATTACTTCGTCAGGCGGACCGGCGCATCTGCGAAACGGCCCGCACGCGCACCGCGAACGTCAGGATAACCGCACCGGCGAGCGCCGACGCGCCCGCAAGCACGAATGCACTTGCATACCCACCGCCATACTGGACGAGCCAGCCGGTCAAGCTTGGCGACAGGATGCCTGCGAGATTCGCGAGCAGATGAACGAACCCGCCGGCCGAGCCGACACGTTCCCGCGGCACGATTTCCTGCAGAAGCGACCAGCAAGCCTGGGGTGCCATGAACGCGAAAAGGCTTGCGATTGCGATCAGCGTGACGGCCGCGCCGAGCGAGCTCACCCGTGACGCCAGCAGCACGCAAGCCGCCGCGACCGCGAGCCCGACGACGATCACGATCTTGCGCGCGAACAGCACGTCGCCGGTGCGGCGGTAGATGCGATCCGACACGGTGCCGCCGGCCACGAACCCGACGGTCGCGCCGAGCCAGGGCAGAATCCCGACGACACTCATCTGCTTGATGTTTAGATGCTGGTAGTCGGTCAGGTAGCTCGGCAGCCATGACAGGAAAAAATACAGCACGTAGTTGAAGCTGAAGAACGCGAGCGCGACGCCGAGCACCGGCCGCGACAACAGATCGCGCAGCAACGGACGCGCGGCGCGATCGTCCGCATGCGCATCCAGTGAGACGCCGACCGTCCGGTCGGATGCGATCTCACGCACTTCTTCCGGAGACACGCGCGGGTGGCTCGCCGGATCGTCGCGGAACAACGCCCACCACGCGGCCAGCCACACGAAGCCGAGCGTGGCGATCACAACGAACGAAACGCGCCAGCCAAACTGCAGCGCAACCAGGCCGACGATCGGCGCCGCGATGGCCGCACCGAGCGGCTGCCCCGCGTTGGTCCAGCCGACCGCACGTCCCGCTTCGCGGCGCGGGAACCAGTTCGAGATCGCCTTGTTGGTGGTCGTCCCCATCGGCCCTTCGCCGATCCCGAACGCGACGCGTACGATCAGTAGGTGCGCGAACGACCCGGCGAGCGCGGTCGCGCCGCAGAACAGAGACCACACGCCGGCCGCGCACGCGAACACTCGACGCGGCCCGAATCGGTCCGCGGCCCAGCCGCCGACGAAGCAGAATACGCAGTAGCCGATGAAGAAGCTGCTGAACAGGATACCCATCTGCGCGTCGTCGATGCCGAGTTCGCGCTTGATGATCGGCGCGACGACGGACAGCGCCGCGCGATCGAGATAATTCAGCATACCGGCGCCGAACAGCAGCGCGCCGATCCACCAGCGGTAACGCGTTTTCATGTTGTCTCCTGTCGAGCCGGGCACGTGCCTGCGCATCCACCCGGCTTCCTGATTTCCGATTGCGCCGCCAAACCGGCAACGGCTTCGCGTGCGTGCGCCGAGCGCACCGTTCCTGCGTTCAACCGATCGTCGCGTGCGCGATCGTGTTGCGTGCCAGCACTGCTTCGTCCGGCAAGAAGCCAAGCCCGGGCACATCGGGCAAGCGCAGCCGCGCCCCGGGCCGCTGCGCGTCATGCAGCCGCTCGGGCCAGTCGAGATAGGGAATTTCGAGCGCGACGTCGTCCGGTAGCGTCGCGACCACGTGCGCGGTCGCCAGCAGCCCCGCTCCGTAATAGAAACAGTGCGGCATGACCCGCACGCCGTGCTCCGCCGCGAGCGCGATCACTTCCGCGATGCCGGTCGGTCCACCGATCTTCGCAATGCTAGGCTGCGCGACGTCGAGCGCGCCGTGTTCGAACAGGTCGCGAAAGCCCGCGACGCCCGACGAGTTCTCACCCGCCGCGATCGGCGCGCCGACGCCGCGCACACGCGCGATGCCGTCCGCGTCGTCGCAAGGCCAAACCGGTTCCTCGATCCAGCCGAGCCGCAGGTCGGCCAGCTCGCTCACATGCCGCAGCGCGTCGCTCGCCGTCCACGGGCAGTTCACGTCGACCATCAGTTCGCTGCCGGCCGGCAGTGCCGCACGCGCGGCCGCGATGGCCGCACGTTGCGTCTCGTGCAGCTTGATGCGCCCGAACCCTTCGTCCGACGCCCGCCGCACGTGGCGCGCGACTTCGTCGGGGTCGTTGTCGTAGCTGACCAGGCTCGCATACACGTCTATCTCGTCGCGGTGGCCGCCGAGCCACCGATACAACGGCACGCCGGCCGCCTGCGCGGCGAGGTCGTGCAGCGCCGTGTCGATCGCGGACAATGCGTACAGCACCGGTCCGGTGCGGCCGAACGCATGCAGCGCGCGATCGGCCGCGTCACGCAATGTGGCGATCCCGTGCCGCGTCGGCTCGAGTTCGGCGCCCTTGAACCAACGGCCAACCGGGCCTTCGAGCGCGGCGAACGTGACGGGATTGATCAGATGACCGAATGCTTCGCCCCAGCCAACGCGCCCTGCGTCATCGGTGAGCCTGACTAGCAGCGACTCCATGCGACGCAGCGAGCGGTCTGCGGCGTTATACGTATCGGCGACGGTCGGTTCAACAGCGGCGACGGGACGGCGGCCCGCATCGAATGCGAGCGAGAGGCGAATGACTTCGATGGTGACGATTTTCACGAACAGATTCCCGGTGCGGCGGGTCGGTGGCATGGAAGCGGCCGACGGCAGAAAGTGCAATGCAATGGCAGCTTTGCGAGGTCGTTCGATTGCGTCACGTCGGCTCCCATAGCAGTCTGTCATCGTACAACTTACGTGATCCGACGGCAATATATCCAGACCTCTTCCCCTTATAGGTGGGATGATTTATACATGGGTTTGTCATGCGACATCTTATGACTGTTACAGGCGGAAAAAATGGAACCGCGGGCGCCGGGCCGATGGTGAACGGGACCCGGGTCGGCATCGCCTGCCTCGATGGCCAGCCAGCCTGGATAAGTCAGCGATTCGATCCGTCGAAGTTCACCAGTTCGACCCAGTTCGCGCCCTTGCCGACCGGATATTGGCCGAGCGTGGCAAGCCCGCCCGTTTTCGCGTCGATGCGATAGAGGCTCAACGTCGGCGACAGCTGCCCCACCGCGAGCAGATACCGTCCCGACGGATCGATGTTGAAGCCGCGAGGCTGCTTTTCGGTCGCGTACGTGCCGATCCGCACCAGCTTGCCCGTGGCCGTATTCACGCTATAGGCGCCCAGCGTGCTTGAGGTTCGTTCGGAGATGAACAGGAAGCGGCTGTCCGGTGTGAGATGCAGATCGGCTCCCCACGGCTTGTCACCCTTGAAGTCGGGCGGCAAGATCGAAATCGTCTGGACCGGCCTAATGGTGTCGTTGGCCCGATTGAAGGCAAGCACGTGCAGCTTGCCGTCGAGCTCGTCGATCAGGTAGACGAAGCGATTATCAGCGGAAAACACGAAATGGCGCGGGCCCGAATCCTTCGGCAGAGAATACGCGGGCTGCGCGTCCTCGGTGAGCGTGCCGGTGCTGGCGTCGAACTTGAGACGCAACCACGCGTCGGCGCCCAGCACTGATGCGAACGCATAGCGGTTGTCCGCCGACACGCGGATAGCATGCGCCATTGGCCCGGTCTTGACGGTCTGCTGCACGTTAGCTGCCACCCCATCCGAGTCGATGCGGTTCACCGCCAGGAGGTTGCCGCCGTACGATGCCGACATCAGATAGCGGCCGGTCATGTCGGTCGACAGGTATGCCATGCTTTCCGCGAGCGGCGCACGACCCAGTTCAACAAGGTGGCCGTCGAGCGGATCGATGGCGAAACTCACGACACTGTAGGGCTTGGAGCGCAGCCCCGCATACAGACGACGATGGTCGGGCGAGAGTGCCATCGGCATAACGGTACCGTTCACGGGCACGGTTTCGACCGCGGCGAGCGTGCCGGCCCGTGCGTCGAGGCGGAACACCGAGATGTCCTGGCTGTCGGCGTTCGAAACGTAGGCGTATGTCGCCGCGTGCACGGCGAAAGATGCGGCCAGGCCCGAGAACGCCAGCGCCACACGGCGCAACTTCATCGTCGTTTTCATTTCGTCCTTTTTTCTATTGTTGGTGAAAGCCGTCAAGCTTCGCCGAGACGGAATACCGCCACGGCGTCCTTCATCGATTGCGCCTGATGCTCCAGCGCATCCGCGGCGGCGGCGGCCTGCTCGACGAGCGCCGCATTCTGCTGCGTGGCTTGATCCATCTGGCTCACGGCGACGCCCACCTGCTGTATGCCGGCGCTCTGCTCGCTCGTCGCCGACGACATTTCCACCAAGATGGTCGCCACGTTGCGCACGGCGCCCACGATCTCCTCCATCGCCGCGCCCGCTTCGGCCGCGAACGCGTTGCCGTTTCGCACCTCGTTCATCGAGGCGCCGATCAGTTCCTTGATCTCGCGCGCCGCGCTGGCGCTGCGCTGCGCGAGCGTTCGCACCTCGCCCGCGACGACCGCGAAGCCACGCCCCTGTTCGCCCGCGCGCGCCGATTCGACGGCCGCATTCAGCGCGAGAATGTTGGTCTGGAACGCGATGCTGTCGATCATGTTCGTTATCTCGGCGATCTTGAGCGCGCTTGCACTGATATCCTGCATTGTCCGGACCACGCGGCCGACCACGTCACCGCCCCGGCGCGCGAGGTCCGCCGTGCCGCTCGCGAGCGTGCTCGCCTCGGTGGCGTTCGCCGCGTTCTGCCTGACCGTCGAGGTCAGTTCCTCCATGCTCGCGGCGGTTTCCTCGAGCGACGCCGATTGCTGCTCCGTGCGGCTCGACAGGTCGAGATTGCCGGCGGCGATCTCGCGTGCAGCCGTGTGGATCGCGTCGCAGCTGTCTCGCACGCCGCTCACGGTGCGCGAGAGTCCGTCGCGCATCCGCCGCATGGCCGCAAAAAGCAGGCCGAATTCGTTGCGGCCCGCCTCGGGCACGCGCACGGTCAGATCGTTCGACGCGACGCGGTCGAGCACCGCCACCGCTTCGCCGAGCGGGCGCGTCACGATGCGCGTGAGCGCGACGTGCGTGACGACCATCAACGCAAGCGCCAGCCCGACGCCCACCACCACGAAGCCCAGGATCCACCGGTAGCGCGCGTTGCCGTCGTTGAGCGCCTGTTCGGTCAGGGTGTTCGCGAGTGTCTGCAGCTTCTCGACGTTTTCCGAGTACACCATGCCCGCGCGGGTGACATCGCGGTCGTTGATGGTCACGTAGCCGGCAGTGTCGTTATTGCGCAGCGCGTCGGCCGCGCGCGCGAGCAGGGCCGCAAGCCGGTCCGACGACGCCACGAGTTGTCGTTTGAGCTCCGAATCCATGCCGTCGAATGCACTTGCGTCGCGATATGCGCTGGTTTCGCTCGCGGAGCGTTCGAAGGTGCGATTCGCGCTCTGCAAGGCCGAATCGCGCGCCGCCGTGTCGTTGCGCTCTTTCAGCGCGCTATAGGCGCGCACCAGCGCCGAACGCGTGCGGGTGCTGTCCTTGTATGCGTCGTTGACGAGGATGGTTTGGCGCGAAATCTCATGCAGGCGCTGCGCGTTCGCATCGGCCATTCGCAGCGACACGATGCCGGCGATGCCGCCAATCACGATCACCACCCCAAACATCGTCAGTGCCGCGAGCAGGCTGGCTCGCACCGTCATGTTGCGCATCTTGGTTCCTGTCGCTGCTTGGTCATCAGTCGCGGTGACGGCACGTGGGACGTCCCGGGCATCAGCCACGCACGTTCTGGCATTGTTGGGTGGATTGCGGGGTGCGTTACGTGGTGACCCGCGTATGGGTCGCGAATTTCGATATGTGACATCGTACCTCTTATACACGATTTTCGCGCTGTTCCACAGGAAACCTCTCCCCCTTTTGAGGTTGACCGAAATCCGCCTAAACCCCGGTGAACCTCATATGCCGCATGGGGGGCAATAATAACGCGCAATCTAACGGCTTGTTCTTAGGGTAGACACGGACGGGAGCGTTGGTGCATTCAGCGATAATATCATCGTGTCATCGTATGACAACGGCCCTGGCGACGGTATCGCCTCATCGACAAGATCACAAGAAAAAGACGGAGACAGCAGTGACCGACAACGACTTCGATCCACAACCCGACGGCACCGTTCGGCATCCCTCCATACCCAGGATCACTCGACGCCATTTCCTCGGCTACAGCAGTGCCCTGATGGGCGGCGCCCTGCTCGGCGCTTGCGGTGGTACCGACAACACTCCGCCCCCCGCCAGCGTGCCTGCGGCGGATCCAATCTGGGGGCCGAGTGGCCTGGCGACCAACATCATCGCCTCGCTGAATGGCATCGCGCAGTCGTCGTTCCCTGCCCTCGATTTCCAGGTTGAGGCCTACGGCGCCCAGCCGTGTTCGGTCGTTGCGCAAAGCAGCCCGTATACAGATGCTACCAAATCGCCGCTCAGCCCCGGCGCCGGCGCCACCCCAGGTGCTGGAGCGGTGGATTCGCGTCCAGCCTTCCTGGCTGCGATCGCAGCCTGCTCGGCAGCGGGCGGCGGACGCGTGGTGGTGCCGGCCGGCGCTTGGTACTGCGCGGGGCCGATCGTGCTGCAGAGCAACGTCAACTTTCACCTGAGTGCGAACTGCACGATCTTCTTCAGCCCAAACCCGGCCGACTACGCCAAGGACGGCCCCGTCGACTGCGGCGCCAACGGCAAGCTGTTCTATAGCCGCTGGCAGGCCAACGACTGCTTGAACTTCGGCGCGCTAGTGTACGCACGCAACGCCAGCCATATCGCGCTTACCGGCGAAGGCACCACCTCGATCCTAAACGGGCAGGCGATGACGCCGTTCGCCGGCTCGGGCAACACGGCCACCTGCTGGTGGACCTACAAAGGCAACACGGGTGTCTACGGTTGCGCTGGCTCCTCCACGCCGTCGCAGGCCTATACGAACCCGAACAACGTCGACCTGAAAACGGCCGCGCCCGGTATTCCGGACGCTTTGTATACGCTGCTGACCAATCCGGCCACGCCGTGGCAGCAGGATCAGAACTACCTGCCCGCGCTGTCCGAGGCCGGTGTGCCGGTAGCGCAGCGCATCTTCGGGCTGGGCCATTACCTGCGGCCCTGCATGGTGGAATTCATCGGGTGCACCGACGTCCTAATGGAGAACTATCACACCCAGAACACGCCGTTCTGGCAGCACCATCCGACCGACTGCACAAACGTGGTGATTCGCGGCGTGATGGCCGACAGCATCGGCCCGAACAACGACGGCTTCGATCCCGATGCCTGCACTAACGTGCTGTGCGACGGTATGATCTTCAACACAGGTGACGATTGCATCGCGATCAAGTCGGGCAAGGATCTCGATACGCAATACGGCGCGGCACGGAACCACGTGGTGCAAAACTGCACCATGAACAGCGGCCACGGCGGCATCACACTCGGCAGCGAGATGGGCGGCGGCATCGAGAACGTTTACGCGCGCAACCTGACGATGCTGAACCAGCACTGGGCGACCAATTCGCTGAACATTGCTATCCGCATCAAGACCAACATGAATCGCGGCGGTTTCGTGCGCAACTTCTATGTGAACGGCGTGACACTGCCGAACGGCGTGAGCCTGACGGGCGGCGGCTACGGCAGCAAGATGCTGGCCGGCAGCCCGATCAACAGCACCGTGCAGCTCGGCGTGGCAACCTTGGCGTCGGGCAATCCGTCGGCATCGCAGGGCGGCCTGATCACGTTCGATTGCGACTACCAACCCGCCGGCGATGCGATCCGGACGCGCCCGGCGCTCGTGCAGAACGTCAACATCACTAACGTGAAGGCCACCAACGTCACGCTCGGCAGCGCGACCGGCTCGTGTTTCCAGGCGATCGTCGCGCAAGGCCCGGTGGCGTTCGACTACAACGGTCCGGCGCCGACCCCGACGATTCCCGCCATCACCGGTGTGACCATCTCGAACTGCGACTTCGGCTCGCCCACCGCAACGGGGCCGGCCAGCACCACCACGCCGGGTCCGATCTATGCGTGGAACGTGAACGGCATTAGCCTGCAGAACGTGTTGATCGCGGGGCAACTCTACAACACCACGATCACCGACCTTCGCTGATCCTCACGGAACCGCGCACGTGGATCTCACGCGGAAGTACCCGGGGGCCGGGCCGGCCCCCGGACGACGTTCAGCAGGCAGCCTTCCAACGATTCTCCGGTCGCCTGTTGCCGCGCGCCACCAGTCAATCGGCCATGCCTGCAATGACTGAACGCGACCAAAAGTTGGACGACGAGCCCTGAGGCCAGACGCTGACGCAACCCTACGCGCTGCTGCATGACATGCTGTACGTGGCAACGAGGCAGGGGCAGGGTGACTTGCTCGACTGCTTCGATCTTGAACTCATCCGTGTACCGCTTGCCGCTCATATCGACCTCCTCGGCTGCCATAAATTATGGCTCGAAGATGTCTACGAAAGGCTAGCCGGTCCAGGCGCGAGTCGGCTGTCCATATCTCATTGGTTTTTATCGGCCGGTGCGTTGCCGGCGATGTCCAACAACAGCGCAGCGAGCGGCGATCAGGTCACCGGCGCAGGATTGAAGAGAACCAGAGCGTTATGGAGCTTCAGTTTTTCAGCGCACGTCTGTTTGCGTCCGCTCGCGACGTCGAGCAGCAGCTTGAACAACTCCCAGCCCACATCTTCGATCGTTGCAGTACCGGTCGCGATCGTGCCTGCGTTCACGTCCATCAGGTCGTGCCAGCGACGTGCCAGGTCCGAACGGGTTGCGACCTTGACGACGGGAACCTCGGCGAGGCTATACGGCGTACCCCGGCCTGTTGTGAAAACGTGCAGATTGATCCCGGCTGCCACCTGCAACGTGCCGCAAATAAAATCGCTCGCGGGTGTCGCAGCGTAGATCAGCCCTTTTTGCCTGACCTTTTCGCCCGGCGCGAGTACGCCAGATATCTGCGAATTGCCGGACTTGATGATCGAGCCCATCGCCTTTTCGACAATGTTCGACAGCCCGCCCTTCTTGTTCCCCGGCGTCGTGTTGGCGCTACGATCCGCTCCGCCGCGCTTCAGATAGTTGTCGTACCAGTCCATCTCCCGAATGATCGCAGCGGCAACTTCGGGATTAGCGGCGCGCCCTGTGAGCTGACCGACACCATCGCGCACCTCGGTCACCTCCGAGAACATGACCGTGGCACCCGCGCGCACGAGAAGATCGGTGGCGAAACCAACTGCCGGGTTTGCGGTCAGGCCAGAAAAGGCATCGCTGCCACCGCACTGAACGCCCAATACCAGGTCTGAAGCCGGACAGGTTTCCCGGCGCCGGCTATTCAGCCGGATCAGATGACCTTCAGCCATCCGAATGATCGATTCGATCATTGATTCAAAACCGACATGGGCGTCGTCCTGCAGCACCACGACGTCACCATTCACGTCCGAAGGCAGGTCACCGACGTCCGCGACGTCATCCGCTTCCGTAACAGTCGCAATAGGAATCGTCCCGGGAGGCATCAGACGCTCGGGCTGCAGTTTCTCGCAACCAAGGCTCACCATCATGACTTCTCCGCCGAAGTTCGGATTGAGCGCGATGTTGCGTACTGTACGGATCGGCACCATTGCATCGGGAGCGTCAATCGCAACCCCGCATCCATATGTGTGCCCGAGGCTGACCACGTCATCGACATTCGGATATTTCGGCAACAGTTCGCTCTTGATCCGGGTCACGGCATGCTGAACGACGTCTGCAACACACTGAACAGTCGTAGTAATCGCAAGAATGTTGCGTGTACCGACCGAACCGTCGCTATTGCGGTAGCCCTCGAACGTGTAACCCTCCAGAGGCGGCATAACCGGCGCCTTGATGGTCGCGATCGGAAGATCGTCGAGGCCGGGAGGGGTTGGAATCCGAATGACGTGCTCGTTCACCCAGCTTCCCTTGGGCAGCGCCTGGCTCGCATACCCGATTACAACGTTGTACCGGACGACCTCATCGCCCTCAGCGAAATCCTTCAGCGCGACCTTGTGGCCTTGCGGCACCCGTTCGCGAAGTGCCAGACCATCTGGGAAAGTCGCTCCCTCCCCCAGCCCCCCGTCATTGACAACGATCGCGACGTTGTCATTGGGGTGCACGCGAATATAAAGCGGTGTCTGTTCCATTTGCATCTTCCTCTGAGCGGCGGGGTTCGCCCAATGACCCTGCTTAGTTCTACGTCATCATACAACGTACAACCTCTTTTTGGATACCTATTTACCCTGGGAAATCTCTGAAAACCGCCATTTCCCGTTGCTCAGCCGAAAGCCTAGTTGTACGATAACATATAAGCAGTAACCGAAACCGAACCGAATTTCTTGGAACGCCCCATCATGACCACTCCGCAAGAACTCAAGCAAATCGTCTCCGACGGCCTCCTCTCCTTCCCGGTCACGGACTTTGACCAACAGGGCAATTTCCGCGCCGATACGTACGCAAGCCGCCTCGACTGGCTCGCGCCTTACGGCGCAACGGCACTGTTCGTAGCGGGCGGCACGGGCGAATTCTTCTCACTTACGCGTGATGACTACACAGCCGTCGTCCGTACGGCGACCGAAGTCTGCAAGGGCAAGGTGCCAATCCTCGCAGGGGCGGGTGGTCCGACGCGCGTTGCCATCGAGTACGCGAAAGAAGCGGAGCGCAATGGCGCGCAGGGCATCCTCCTGATGCCGCATTACCTGACGGAGGCCTCGCTCGACGGGATCGCAGCGCATGCCGAGGAAGTGTGCAAGGCAGTGCCCAATCTGGGCGTGATCATCTATAACCGGGCCAATTCGAAGCTGAACGCTGACATGCTCGAGCGCCTCGCCGATCGCTGTCCGAATCTGATCGGGTTTAAGGACGGTGTCGGCGACATCGAAAACATGGTGACGATCCGTCGCCGCCTGGGTGAGCGGTTTTCCTATCTCGGCGGCCTGCCGACGGCTGAAGTTTATGCAGCCGCGTATAAGGCCCTCGGCGTTCCGGTCTACTCGTCCGCCGTCTTCAACTTTATTCCGAAGACCGCCATGGACTTCTATCGTGCAATCGCATCGGACGATCACGCAACGATTGGAAAGCTGATTGACGACTTCTTCCTTCCTTACCTCGCAATCCGTAATCGCCGTGCGGGTTACGCAGTCAGCATCGTCAAGGCGGGCGCAAAGCTCGTTGGCCACGATGCCGGCCCGGTTCGCGCTCCGCTCACGGACCTCAACGACGAAGAACTGAGCCAGCTCGACGCTTTGATCAAAAAGCTCGGCGCGCAGTAAGCACGCCACGAGGAGACAGGCGGGGCTAGCCGCGCAGTTATGCCCAACAGCGACACAGGCACCCCGCTCGCTTTAAACAGAGGAAGATCGTCATGGAAATGAGCCGCACGGCAAATCCCGCGGACGCACTCAAGCGTACGAAGGTCCGCTACGTCATTCTGGCCCTTATTTTTGTCATCACGACATTGAACTACGCAGATCGCGCGACCTTGTCGGTCACCGGATCTGCAATGCGGGGAGAGTTCGGCTTCGATGCGGTCAAGATGGGATACATCTTTTCCGCATTTAGCTGGGCCTATGTTCTCTGTCAGATTCCAGCCGGCTGGCTGCTCGATCGCTTCGGAGCACGCCGAGTGTATGCCGCGAGCATCTTCCTCTGGTCTCTCTTTACATTGCTTCAAAGCTCGATCGGCCTGGCAGGGAGCGCCGCAGCAGCGGTAACCACGCTATTCATGTTGCGCTTTGTCATGGGGGCCGCTGAGGCGCCGGCGTTCCCTGCAAATGCCAAGGTCGTAGCGAGCTGGTTTCCTACAAAGGAACGCGGTACTGCCTCCGCTATCTTCAATTCGGCGCAATATTTCGCAGCTGTCGTGTTTACTCCGCTGATGGCGTGGATTACCCACGCCTTCGGCTGGCATTACGTCTACGTCGTCATGGGCTTTGCCGGACTGCTGCTGGCAATAACGTGGCTCAAGGTCATGAAAAACCCGGTGAACCATCCGGGCGTCAATAAACCGGAGCTCGAGTATATTGACCAGGGCGGTGGCCTCATTCACGGCCGAAAACTAGCCGACGCCGGTTCGCGCAGTCATCGCGGTGGCTGGGGCGTTGTGCGGCAACTGCTGGGCAATCGCATGCTGCTCGGCGTGTATCTCGCACAATTCTGCATTAACGTGCTTACCTATTTCTTCCTGACGTGGTTTCCGATCTACCTCGTTCAGGCCCGGCACATGACTATCCTCCAGGCAGGGCTCATCGCTTCCCTGCCGGCCATCTGCGGGTTCGGTGGCGGCGTTCTCGGTGGCGTGTTGTCGGACACACTTATACGACATGGTCGCTCGCTCACCGTCGCACGAAAGACGCCGATCGTTGGCGGCATGCTGCTGTCGTGCTGCATCGTCGGATGCAACTACGTCAATACCGATTGGGTCGTCGTTGCCCTTATGTCGCTTGCCTTCTTCGGGAAGGGTCTGGGTGCACTTGGATGGGCTGTGGTCGCAGACACCTCACCCAAGGAAGCGATTGGCCTGTCTGGATCGATCTTCAACATGTTTGGCAACGTTGCCGGTATCGTCACCCCCATTGTGATCGGGTATCTCGTCGCACAGTCTGGTGGCTCGTTTAACGGCGCCCTGGCTTTTGTAGGTGCCAATGCGCTGATTACAGTGTTCTGTTATCTCGTCATCGTTAAAGAGATCAAGCGCGTAGAGCTTAGTCACGACTAGTCCAAAGTTACTGGAGCAGGAGAAGTCCATCGGCAAACAAGGCGAGATCGCCCATAAGCTAATGTACGTCGACCTGGTGATCCTCGACGAACTGGGCTACCTGCCGTTCAGCCAAACCGGTGGCGCATTGCTGTTCCACTTGCTCTCGAAGCTGTATGAACACACGAGTGTCGCGATCACCACCAACCTCAGCTTCGGTGAGTGGGCGACCGTGTTCGGGGACGCAAAGATGACGACGGCGCTGCGGGACCGCGTCACCCATCACTGCCACATCGTCGAAACAGGCAATGAATCCTGGCGCTTCAAGTCCAGTCCTGCCAAGGCGAAGGCAACCAGAAAGAGAGCAGCAAAGCAGCAGGCAGTGAGGAGTTATCCACACCGGAATAGATGTACTACGCTGTCTCGGGGTGGGTCAAGATCCAGTGGAAATCAACACGCCAGCGTCGCGGCGTTGATGGCTTCGGCCGTCATCGGACCGTTGCCGAACTGCTCGAGCAACTCGGCCGGAATCGCCGGCAGAGCCGCCGGCTGGGCTTTCGGTTTGCGAGGCATAAACTCTCCTTGGGAGCATGTTATGCCTTAAACACAAAATTCCTGACAGGCCCGAGCGGCGGCATGGTTTGGCGCATCAGGCGAGACCAAGGCGGAAGCTCTATCGCAACTCGACATTAGGGCGTCCGTCGTCACTCCCCTGGACGTAATAAATGCGACCCTGCTGCATGCGACCGCCTATTCGGGTATTCCGCATCGTCTCAGCGCGTTCAAGGCCGCGCATGAGGTGCTGGTGGCGGAGGGGGTGTTGAAGTAACGACGCGGTTGAAGCCGGGGGTTCCGTCATCGGACACCCCGGCATGGGCGAGTGCTCGCGCCCGCCGGCATCACAGCGCGTTCGGCGCCCCCTTCCCGTCAAGCACCGCCGCGACGTTGTCGAGCGCGGTAAACCCCATCTGGTCGCGCGTCTCGACGGTCGCGCTCGCCATGTGCGGCGACAGAAACACATTGTCGAGCGCGGCAAAGCGCGGATCGATGTTGGGTTCGCTCCGGTAAACGTCGAGCCCCGCGGCGAACAGCCGATGCGACGTCAACGCATCGTAAAGCGCATCCTCGTCGACGAGACTGCCGCGTGCCGCATTCACGAACACGGCACCTTCGCGCAGTAAGCCGAATTCGCGGCGGGTCATCAACGGCGTGCCGCCGCCGGGCACGTGCAGCGTGAGGATGTCGCACTGCGGGAGCAGCGTGTCGAGATCCGCGCAATAGCGCGCGCCGGCCTCGATCTCGGGCGGTGCGGGACGTCGGTCGGTATAGACGATCTTCATCCCGAAGCCGCGCGCGCGCTGCGCGACCGCACGGCCGATCCGCCCGAAACCGACGATTCCGAGCGTCTTGCCGTTCACGCGCGTACCGAGCATGTCGGTCATGCCGAACGACTTTCCCCACCCCGCGCGCACGATACGCTCGTACTCCGATGCACGCCGGCACGCGGCCAGCACCAGCAGCATCGTGAAATCGGCCGTGCAGTCGGTCAGCGCATCGGGGGCGTTGCTGACCGCGATTCCGCGTGCGCGTGCGGCGGCGACATCCATGTGGTCGTACCCGGCGCTCGCGTTCGCGATGATCTTCACGCTCGGTGGCAATGCTGCGATGTGCTCGGCCTGCAGCCCCGATTTCTTGCCGATCAGCACCGCCGGCGTCTCGTAGCGATTGCAGAACTCGACGACGGACGACGCGTCCATGTCGGCGTCCGTTACATACGCGTTGAATTCGGATTCTGCGCGTGCGGCGACTGCGGCGGGAACGCGTCGCGCAACCAACAGGCGGGTGCGATTGTTGTCAGGCATGGTCTCGTCCTTGGGTCGGAAAACGGAACACAGCCTACGAAGCGCAGTCGGCGCAGGTCAATATTGATTGGTTCGATCAACATGTCCGCGCGGCATTGAGCGACCGGATAATCGACCGATTCCGATCATGTCCTCTGCTATGCGCGATGCCGTGCCGGCGCGCGAACGGCGCAGTCGCGAGCTCAGGAAAACCCTGACGCCAGCCCGTCGGGACGGGGCGGTTGATGTTGATTGAAAGAATCAAGATTGCTGCGAAATCGTCGCCGCGCAATGCTTTTTGCATGTTCAACGGACTGAAGACGAGGGCGTGAAAATGCAGGCAGAGAAAAGAATCGCGGCAGTGACGGGCGCCGGCACCGGAATCGGACAGGCAGCGGCGGTAGCGCTCGCGCAAGCCGGTTTCAGCGTCGCGCTGCTCGGCCGGCGCATTGATCCACTACTCGCGACGCAGGAGATCGTCGAGCGGGCAGGCGGCGTGGCCGCGGTCATTCCGACCGACGTTTCCGACGAGGCATCGGTCGATGCGAGCTTCACGCGGATTGCGCATGACTTCGGCCGCCTCGACGTGCTGTTCAACAACGCGGGCCGCAACGCGGGCGCCGTGCCGCTCGACGATTATTCGCTTGAGTTCTGGAACGACGTGGTCGCCACCAACCTGACCGGCGTGTTCCTGTGCGCCCGCGCCGCGTGGCGCCAGATGAAGCGCCAGACGCCGCAAGGCGGCCGCATCATCAACAACGGTTCGATCTCCGCGCACACGCCGCGCCCGAACACGATCGCGTACACGGCCACGAAGCACGCGGTCCTCGGCATCACGCGTTCGCTCGCGCTCGACGGGCGGCCATTCAACATCACGTGCGGCCAGATCGATATCGGCAACGCCGCCACGTCGCTGACCGAGCGGATGAACAACGGCGTGCTGCAGGCCGACGGCCGCATCGCGCCCGAGCCGCGCGTCGACGTTGCGCACGTCGCGAACGCGATCGTGCAGATGGCGAGCCTGCCGCTCGAAGCGAACATTCTGAACATGACGATCATGGCAAGCGCGATGCCCTTCGTCGGACGCGGCTGACCGGACGCGCGCCGGCGCACACGACAGGTTCACCAGCACAACCATCACAAAACAGGAGACAACATTGAAAACCGCTGAAGAACAGGTTTCGGTCATGCGCGAGTTCGACGCGCACGCAGGCGCCGCCAGGCGATCGCGGGTGCGCTACGGCGTGCTGTCGATGCTGCTGGTGGCCACCGTCCTCAACTACGTCGATCGCTCGGCGCTCGGTATCGTCGCGCCGGCGTTGTCGAAGGATCTCGCGCTTACCCGCGTGCAGATGGGCGAGCTGTTCGCCGTGTTCGGCCTCGCCTACTCGATCGCGCTGCTGCCGGCTGGCGCTCTCGCCGACCTGCTCGGCTCGCGCGTCGCGTATGCGCTATCGCTCGTCGGTTGGTCGCTGGCCACGGTGACGCAAGGGCTCGCGCATGGCTACCACATGCTGCTCGGCTCTCGGCTAGCGATGGGCGCGCTCGAAGCGCCCGCGTTTCCGTCGAACGCGCGCGCGGTGACGATGTGGTTCCCGGTCCAGGAGCGCGGCTTCGCGACGAGCGTGTACGTGATGGGTCAGTACATCGGCACGCCGCTCTTCACCGGGCTATTGCTGTGGATCTCGTCGGCATTCGGCTGGCGCGCCGTGTTCTTCGCGACCGGCGCGTTCGGCATTCTGTTCAGCGTCGTCTGGTACCGGCTCTATCGCGATCCGTCGCGCCATCCACGCGTCAACGCGGCCGAGCTGCAGTACATCACCGAAGGGCAGCCGGTAGTGACGGCGCGCGACCGGTTCGACTGGCGCATGGCGCTGCGCCTGCTGGGCTATCGGCAGATCCTCGCGATCTGTCTCGGCAAGTTCTGCAACAACACGCTGCTGGTGTTCTTCACGACCTGGTTCATGACCTACCTTGTCGAGGAACGGCACATGTCGATGATCAAGGTCGGTTTCTTCCAGGCGATGCCGTTCATCGGCGCGACGCTCGGGATCCTTATCGCGGGTTATTTGTCCGATCTCTGCATCCGGCGCGGTGTATCGATGTCGTCGTCGCGCAAGGCGCCGCTCGTGATCGGCACCTTCCTCGGCGCATCGATCATGCTCGTCAACTTCGTGCACTCGAACGCGCTGGTGATCGCGATCCTGACCGTCGCGTTCTTCGCACAGGGAATCGGCTCGATGTCGTGGGCGGCGGTGTCCGAGATCGCGCCGAAACGCTATGTCGGGCTCACCAGCAGCATCACGAGCCTCGCCGCGAATATCGCAGCCGTCACCACGCCGCTGATGATCGGCTACGTGACGCAGCACACCGGCAACTTTTTCTGGGCGCTGATCCTGATGGGTGCGATCTGCCTCCTCGGCACGCTGTCGTACTCGGTGCTGCTCGGCAAGCTGTCGCGTATCGAGCTCTGACCCGGTTCGCCCCCTTTTACGCTCCACTGCACGTACCGCACACGACCATGATCGAATTCAAATGGGATCACCTGCAACTCTGCTCGGCTGATGCCGAGGCCACCGCCGCGTGGTTCGCGCGCTGCCTGAACGCCGAAATCGTGCGGCGCCCCGGCCGCGTCGACCTGCGGATCGGGGCGATCAACCTCTTCATCACGGCGCTGCCGGACGCGTGTCCGGCGATCGTGCCGGACGGCGCGCGCATGCAAGGGATCGACCACTTTGGCGTGCTGGTCGAGGATCTGGATGCGGCTTACGCGCATCTGGTCGACAACGGCGCGGAGATCGTCCAGCCCGTCACGCGGATCCGCCCCGGCGTGCGCGGCTGTTTCGTGCGCGCGCCCGGCGACATCCTCGTCGAGGTGCTCGAGCGGCGCCCGGCCGAGATGACATTCAACTGAACCCGGTCTATAGTCGGCGCAAGCGGCCGCGCACCGGCCGCATCCTCATCACGACTCCCCATGCAGAACTGGATCACCCTGACGGAAGCAGCGCGGCGGCTCGGCGTGCGGGCGCAGACCGTCTACGCGTACGCCAGCCGCGGCAGCATTGCCGTGATGCAGGATCCCGACGATCCGCGCAAGAGCCTGTATCGGGCCGAGGATGTGGTCGCGCTGTGCCGCAAGAAACAGGTCGGCCGCAAGCGAGCGGCGCTCGCGGCCAGCACGATCTTCGGCGCCGAGCCGTGCATCTATAGCGGCATCACCACGTTCTCGAAGGGTCGCGCGTGGTATCGCGGCCGCGACAGCATTCAACTCGCCGAGAGCGCGACGCTCGAGGAAACGGCTTCGCTGCTCTGGCAGGCCACCGCGCCGGTGTCGTTCGACGCGCCGGTGATCGTGCTGCCGCCCGGCGAGCGCGACCGGCAATGTGCGTTCACGATGCTCGCGACGCTGGCCGCGTTTGGCCATTCGACGCTCGGCCGGCTCGACAGCGCGCTGCACATCGAGGCCGGGCAGCTCGTTGCGATCGTGTCGCGCGCGTTCGGCGCGCACGACGACGCCGGCGCAAGCCCGCTTCACACCCATCAGCGGCTCGCGGCCGGCTGGGGCCTCGACAGCCATGGCGCAGACCTGCTGCGCCGCGCGATGGTGCTGGTCGCCGATCATGAGATCACGAGTTCGGCATTCGCCGCGCGCATCACCGCATCGACCGGCGCGTCGCTCGCGGGCTGCCTGCTGACGGGGCTCGCGACGTTGTCGGGGCCGCTGCACGGCGACGCGTCGGGACGCGTGCGCGCAGTGTTCGACGATGTGCAACGATTGGGTGCCGAGCGCGTCGTCGATCATCACCTGAAGTCCGCAATCCCGATTCCCGGTTTCGGCCATCATCTTTACCCCGACGGCGATCCGCGCGCGGCCGCGCTGCTTGCGCGGCTCGATCCGCCGACGGAACTCGCGCACTTCGTCGACAAGGTCACGACGCTCACCGGCCAGCGGCCGACCATCGATGTCGCGATGGCGATGCTGTCGGTGCAGCTTCAGTTGCCGCGCGATGCGGCGTTCGGGCTGTTCTCGATTGCGCGCAGCGTCGGACTGCTCGCACACTGCATCGAACAGCTGCGCGTCGGCAAGGTGATCCGGCCGCGCAGCCGCTATACGGGGCCGACGCTCGACGATCGGCATCTGCGGCCCGCTGCTGACGACGACGGCAAACAGACGAAAGTCGGCATGATCAACAAGAACCGCCTTTTCAAGGTGGTGGAGTAACTCGCGTGACAATCGTAGACCGAATTGAACGCGCCACCGTTTGCAATGAAAAGTTTTCATCGGCCGCGACTCACGAAGACCGGCGTCAACTCCCCTGCGACGCCGGCAGTGGCAGTCATGCGTTGTGCGAAATCTGAGTTTTGAGCAGGCAATCGCAGCATAGTGATAAGGTTCCACTATCTTGCGGTCGCGTTGATTCCGATGCCGGGAACTGCACGCGACAGTGAATGGCGGTTCATCCGCGATGCGATCGACAGTGAACGACGGCGGATTCAACCGGTCGGCTCCTATACAAATCAGTCGTTCGGACGCGGGTTTGGTGACCGCCTCGCGGACAATGCCATCCGGCTTGACGACGATGCGCGAGCGTTTGGAAAAAGTAAGCAACGCATTGCCAGACTCATTCGCCTACACATCGTCCTCGGCTAAGGGACCAGACACGACCAGCAGCGCACTGATCTCCGCAGTCGCATGATTTCTCTGGTCATCTGAGTCGATGAAATCAGCTTGTGTGGCGAAAACGGCGTCCCGCCCTCTACTCACCAACCATGTTGGATATGTGTCGCAATACGAACCGGACGACCGTGCATGTTAAACACGTCGCAACCGAATGGACGTGGCAATACAATCACGAGCGCTCTAACATGGGTCTGGCCGCCACGGCGCCGAAACAGGGGCTCATGGCCGCAACAGAAACGCTACTTTCGACTCGCGTCAAAAGCGAAGGATTACCGTTCGCTAGACACACCTGAAATTCTATTCCGGCCTATTGCACCCCCAATGATCGGTTAAAATTTCCGGGTAATTTTTAGTCTCTCGGATGTGTCATTGGATTAACCTATCGGTAGGACTCTACGCGGCAGGGACGCCACTGTGTATATCGCAGAAATTCGAATCGAGAACTTCCGGCTGTTTGGTGCCAATAACAACGCGCTCGTGCTACCACTGTCCCCGGGACTTACCGCACTGGTCGGCGAGAACGATGCTGGCAAGACAGCGGTCATCGACGCGCTACGTTTGGTGGTCGGCACGCGTGACCAGGACGTGCTGCGGGTGGATCCACTTGATTTTCATCGGCCCACCCCCGAGGGTCCAAGTGCCGACGAAATCATCATCCGTCTGACTTTCAGAGGCCTCACCACCACTGATCGAGGCGCGTTTGCCGAGTTCCTCACGTATGAGACGGTAGCCGAGGTAACCAATACCGTGCTGATCGTGACCTGGGTTGCGAAACGCAACACCAAGGAAGGCAGCTCCCGCCGGGTGCTTCCGCCTGAGTGGCGCACGGGTGCCAAGGGAGACGGCCCATTGCTCGATCTGGGGGCACGATCGCTGCTGACGGCGACGTATCTGCGGCCGTTGCGCGACGCCGAGCGGGCAATGAGCTCTGGGCGAGGATCGCGACTATCCCAGATCCTCCAGCACACCACTGAAATCCGCGACACGGGAAACCCTTTCGACAAGCTTGCCGATCCGCCACCCGACCCGACGACGTTGAGTGTTTTGGGCCTCGGTGACTATGCGACTCATCTGCTTGGAGAGAGCGAAGGCATTAGGCAAGCTCGAAAGCGGCTCAATGATGAGTACCTGAAGCCCCTCTCGTTCGCCAACGATATGCTGAATGCACGGATTGGCGTAGCAGGCGCGCAGGAGGACAGCCTCAGATTGCGGCAGTTACTTGAGAAGCTTGAGCTCGTACTGACCGCGTCGCCTGACGCCGAAAGCGGGCACAGTCGCGGACTCGGCTCAAACAACCTGCTGTTCATGGCATGCGAGCTTCTGCTGCTCGCTACTGAAAGCGACGGATTTCCGTTGCTGCTGATCGAAGAGCCCGAGGCACATCTCCATCCGCAGCGGCAGTTGCAACTTATGTCGTTCCTGCAGACACAGGCAAAGAAGACGCGTTCCGACGGACAGCGCATCCAAATCATCGTTACAACCCACAGTGCCAATCTCGCTTCGGACCTACAACTCGA
Source organism: Burkholderia sp. IO2 (assembly GCF_029522185.1). Classification (NCBI taxonomy): domain Bacteria; kingdom Pseudomonadati; phylum Pseudomonadota; class Betaproteobacteria; order Burkholderiales; family Burkholderiaceae; genus Burkholderia; species Burkholderia sp. IO2. The sequence goes on from NZ_JAKWFH010000030.1 coordinate 65,268, forward strand.
CAGGCTCGTATTGATTGAAGGCGGGCGGGCTTTCCCTCTATGTGGGGGAAAAACCAAGCTCAGCGCATCAGACTATCGATTTCTCGAGCGCTTCCTCGACGTGACAAAGGCAAACTTGTTCTTCGCGCGCGCAGTGATGATCGTCGAGGGGGATGCAGAAAACATCCTCCTGCCCGTCATAGCGAGGTTACTTGACCGCGATTTCCACCATCATGGTGTCTCCGTGGTTAATGTCGGCGGTGTTGGGCTCGGCCGATATGCACGCGTATTCATGCGCGAAGACGTCGAGAAGGATGGGGTCGTTAACATTCCCGTCGCCTGCATTACCGACATGGACGTGATGCCCAACAATGCACCTTGGATTGTCGGCAAGCTGGAGATCGGGCAACCGATCCCTCTAAGACCTCCCTCAAAGCGGCAATGGCGGATTAAGGACGATTTTCCGGGCGAACAGCTCGAACAGCGGCGAGCCGAACGCCGGGAGAAGGCCTCGGGCCAAAAGGTGGAGACGTTCGTCGCTGACGAATGGACGCTTGAATTTGATCTCGCATTCTGTGGTCTCAGCAAGCACGTCTACCGCGCAGGGACGCTGGCGCTAGCCAATGACCGCCTCAATGCCGGCACTGCCGAGCAAGCCGTCATCCTCGCCGCCGCTGATGTAGCCTATCAAGCGCTGACCGACGCGGGCCATGATCCCTCGACGCTCGCTTCACATGTCTATGCGCTGTTTGAGGCTGATGGAGCCTCAAAGGCGATCGGCGCGCAATATCTTGCGGAACTGTTGGAAAAGGAGGTTGCGGACAATAACCTCAATGCCAATAGCTTGCGCGCGTTGCTGCCGCCCTACATCGTTGCGGCTATCGAGCATGTCACCGGGCCGTTCGCACCGCCGCTCGCAGGCGGCGTGGCCGGAGAGCTGGACGCGCCAGTAATGGCGCCGGCACCGGGGGCCTGAGTGATGTACGACGATTTAATCCGTGAGGAAGACGTTACCTGGGCAGCAGTATTGATGGGGCTTGGCCCGGCGGGATTTGCGACTGTCGAGGGTGATGACAGCCGACTCCGAGCAATGTTGCGACTCGACACAATCGACTTTGAGGCATGCCCGGGAAGTGGGAAGACGACTTTGCTGGTCGCAAAACTCGCAGTGCTGGCGATGCGCTGGCCAAGCCGTCAACAGGGCATCTGCGTGCTGTCGCATACTAACGCGGCGCGCAACGAGATCAGCGCGAAGCTCAGCAGTTCCGCGGCGGGCGTCTCTTTAACACGCTATCCGCACTTCGTCGGCACGATCCACGCGTTTGTGAACGAGTATCTCGCGCTGCCTTGGCTCCGGTCGAAAGGAATCGAAGTGCGCTGCATCGATACGAGGATTGCGGTCGCGAAGCGGTGGAGCCTGTTGCCCGCGAATCGGCGTTGGGCTTTGCAGCAGGCAAATCTGGGCGAGACTTGCCTGATTTACGACCAGATTGACTATGGTGGGGGAAAGACAGGCCGATTCGGACCGCAGACGCCTACATATCAAGCGATCATCGATGCGCGTCGCCGGTCGAGCGAACTGGGATATTTCTGCTTCGACGAAATGTTTGTATGGGCCTGCGAATTGCTTGATCGGCATCCTGAGACGATTCCAATGCTACGTCGGCGCTTTCCGCTGGTATTCATCGACGAGGCGCAGGACAACAGCGAGGCACAATCCGCGCTGCTGCATCGCATCTTTTGCAGTGGCGACGCGCCGTCGCGCCGTCAACGTTTCGGCGACTCCAACCAGGCCATCTATGGAAGCGCCGGCCAGAGCGGCGCCACAACGGACCAGTTTCCAGGCGCCGTTGTACATCCGATGCCACGCAGCTACCGTTTTGGGCAGAATCTTGCAGATCAAGTAAAGGGACTGGGCGTCACGCCGCACGCGCTAATCGGCGCCGGTCCACCGGATCACCTCAGCACCGATCCTAAGGCGTCAGTAATTTTCCTTTTCGATGACGGGTCAGTCCAGAGAGTGCTGGAGCGCTATGGCCAGCATCTGCTGGATAGCTTCGACGCAACTGCGCTGAAAAATGGAGTGTTCACTGCGGTGGCCGCGGTTCACGAACCCGGAGACGACGATCGCATCCCGCGAGCGATGGGACACTATGCGCCGAGTTACGACCCGGGATGCGTTCGGAAAGAGTCCACGCCGAGCAGCTTCGCACAATACCTTGCGCGGGCTCGTTTTGAGATGGCTGGCAGCGCAAACACGGGCAAACTTATCAACGCCGTGGCGGCGGCGCTCCTCACTGCAAGCGAGCTTGCCGGCGCCCCATATGGGGCGAGCGTACGGAAATCGCCTCATCGTCGGGTGGTCGAGATGCTTGGCGACAGCGATGCAAGAGACGAATATTTCGCATTGCAGGAGATCATCCTGACGCATCTAGGCGATATCACCCCTGCGCTCTGTGCAGCGGCAGCACAAGCCCATATCGAGGCGGTGATCCGGCAACTTAGCGGCGCAGAGGTGCTTGGCGAAGATGTTGCCGCCTTCTTAGCACCGCCGCAGGCTCAAGCCGTAGATGAGGCCGAAGCCGCAATTGCCGCGCGCACCGACAATTTGTTTGCTTATCCGGCCGACGCCCCGCAGGTACACATTCGGCTGAGCTCGATCCATGCTGTGAAGGGCGAAACGCACACGGCGACACTCGTCCTCGACAGCTTCTACCACGCACATCATCTAAGTGAACTCAAGCCCTGGTTGCTGGGCATGAAGTCGGGCGGCTTTTCGACAAACGCCAGAGGCCGGAAGATCCCTGAAGGCACGCGAATGCTTGGGCGGCTCAAGCTACATTACGTCGCCATGACTCGGCCGACCCATCTGCTGTGCTTGGCGATGCGGAAGGACGCGTTTGGACATGGGGAACTCGACATGCTCATGGGGCGAGGTTGGACTGTCATTGATTGCTGCTCAGATGCGCAGGTACAGGTCTAGTCCCTCATCATGTTCTCCACCGTCTCTTAAAAGACCGCACCGTATCCGTACCAGAGCGACCGCCCTCTCCCGGTTCATCTGACCCGTCATCGCGTGGACGCTACCGGTCATCCTGCGTGATGTTGCGTGCACCTGCTCAGGTCAGGGTCAGCTCGGTTTGATCGAAAAATATAAAAGTGGAACGCGATAAAGTCTTCGTTTTTGCAATCGTCCGCTGACGCATGTCGGCGGCAAAGATATTTGCAGCTTTCACTAAATGAGTCAATTCGCCATGAGCAACGTCGGCATGATGGAAGATCTCACCATCCGCGTTCTACTATGACGACGTAACCCAGGCAGTCAACGCTGGCGACGCCCGGCGGCATATCCACCGGACGATAATCATGAAAGGAGGCGATATGGGTTTGGCCAAGACTGCATGGATGGATGCACAGGAGCGCGGCTGGTCGGCACCCGATACCTACGTGTGTGCTGACTGCGTGGACGATGCCTATCTCAAAGCGCTGATTCAAGACAACGTCAGTTCTAAAACCTGCGATTACTGCGAGCGTCACGGCACTGAGTACATTGCTGCCGAGGCCGAGGTGGTGATGAAGGCGATATTCGACACGATACACACTTACTACTGCGAACCCGCCTCGGGAGGAGTACCGTACGACGGCGGTTTCATCATTCCATCGATCAGTGTCGATGACGTATTGGATCAGCTTGATTTCAGCGGTCATCCTGATTTCGAGGATGCTGTAATCGAGGCTGAGGCAAACGGTGACTATTTTGTCCCCGCTGCTGACGGTCACTGGGCCGGCAGTCACCTGCACGAAATGCTTTCCAGTGCCTGGAAATTGTTCTGTTACACGGTCAAGCACGAGACGCGCTTTCATTTTGCCAATACCCCACGTGAAGCCGAATCGCCTTATGACATTGACATCGCCGATGTGCTCCCGGCGATTGCTGAACATCTGCGCCCAGCCATTCGCACGCTCGCGGCAGGGACGGAGGCGTACCGCGCCCGCATACGTCATCGTGGCCAGACGTGGGAGCCAACCGCCGAACAGATGGGCCCACCACCGAAGGCATTTACGACCGCAGGACGCATGAATCCTGCCGGCATCCCCTATCTCTATATATCGTTTGACAAGGCCACCGCCCGGCGTGAGATCGGTGTCCCGGAGCGATCGAGTCGGACCGTCTTTACGGCCGCATTTACCTTGACAAGGAACCTCACAGTCATCGATCTGACTGCGTTACCCTCTATGCCGTCAGTGTTCGACCTAGAACGGAAGGATGCGCGCGAGAAGGCCTTGTTCATACACGAATTTGTCGAGACCATCAGTGTCCCCGTCACCAAGGACGGGCGCGAGCACATCGACTATGTTCCCTCGCAGGTGGTCTGCGAGTACCTCGCCCAAGTGTTTGACGCTGGCAAAGACACCAGGTTGGCTGGCTTGATCTACCCCAGTGCCGTCAAAGCAGGTGGCAAAAATCTCGTCGTGTTTCCGGAGGATCGTTACCGGGCTACCTATCATGGAGTGCGGTATGTCCGGGCCGGCCGCTGACCATGCGCACACACTCTGCCGCATATTTGCAGCAAGCACTGACATGACAGAATCCGAATACCTCACTGCGGTGGATGGCGCAGTTGCCCGCTGGCTGCGCGATCGCAAAGGCGAACCTCTCGCGGCAAAAGCCTTTACGCAGGCGGAGTCTGCCCAATGCCGCGCGAACGCGGATGCCTAGGTTATCCAGCACGGAGATCAGGTCGTACGCGGGTTCCTCATGCTGCATCCCGACGAATGGACCGTAGTCTGGGTTATGCCGCACTCCGTCGTCAGGACAGCGGCAGGTTTAGTCGATGTCACGCTGAAGAGCGCGGAACTCCGCGGCTTGGCGTTCTTTTCCATCGAAGGCGATCCGGAAAATTTCATGGACTGGGCGAAACGGTATCCCCAGGAAAGTCGCTCGATAGTGCAATCTTACGAGCCCAGACATTCGTTCTGATGATGTCGGCCTGTCATCATGACTCCTGCTTTTCGTCGAGCCGTGCCCGTGCCACCGCGATTGATTGGTGCAGCTTCGCCTGCAGGGTCTCGCGTGGCGGGAGCACCGTGAGGTACTCTGCGACGTGGATCCCGCTTTTGCCAAGTTCAAGCAATTCGATCTGCTCTTGCTTTTTTCCCGCACACAAGATGATGCCGATCGGCGGCGCTTCATCCGGTTCCTGCTCGTGCTTCGCGAGCCAGCGCAAGTACAACTCCATCTGACTCTTGTACTCAGCCTTGAAGGAACCGAGCTTCAGTTCGATCGCGACAAGGCGTTTGAGCTTGCGGTTGTAGAACAACAGGTCGAGATAGAAGTCGTCGTCGTCGATCAGCAGCCGCTTCTGGCGCGCGACGAATGTAAAGCCGGCGCCGAGTTCCAGGAGAAACTGTTCCATCTCGCGCAGGATCGCATCTTCGAGATCGCGCTCGAGGTAGTGATCGTTGAGGCCGAGAAAGTCGAGTATGTAGGGATCTTTCAGCACGAGATCGGGCGTCATCTGCTGCGCGTCGCGCAGGTGCGCCACCTCGCGCCGGATCACTTCGTCGGGTTGCCTCGATAGCGCGCTGCGCTCGAACAGCATCGACTGCATCCGCTCCTGCAACTGCCGCGACGACCAGCGCTCCAGGCGGCAGAGTTCAATATAGAAGTCGCGCTTGAGCGGGTCGTCGACGTACATCAACATCTTCAGATGGGTCCAGCTCAATTCTCTCCGCAGTGCGGAGAGAATTGGTTCATCCGGAAACACTTCGGCCGCGCGGATGCAGTGGCGCAATTGCTGCTCGCTCCAACCCCGGCCGTACTCAGCTCGCAGTTGTCGTGCGAGCGCGGGGAGGATCTGTTGTCCGTAGCCCGCGCGCTCCCCGCCCAGCACATCATCTCGAATGCGACGACCAACCTGCCAATAAATTAGGGTCAGTTCTGCGTTGACGGCGGCGGCCGCCCGGGCGCGCGCCGAATCAATCATGCGGCGGATGTCGGTTAAGAGGGATGCGGGGACGAGTTCGGTCATGTTGTTGGGAATGGAGGAATCGGCGCGCCGGCGCGCGCCAGCAGTGGCCACGTTACCGGAATCTCAGCAACGGCGGAACCCTGCTGGGCGCTCCCCCAATTCTCTCCGCACCGCGGAGAGAATCCAGCCATCTTCCCGCCGAAGCCCTCCCCTCCCCCGCGCTAGTTACGGGTGCTCGCAATTGAGCTTCGGCGTCGCCAGAGAAGAAGCCACCCTCCAGTCGCCCGGCTCGGGTCGAAGAACCTCCCGGCCCGCGGGTGATGCAATGCCCAATGAACCCGCCCACCGGCACATCGCCTCCCGCACCAGAAATACAGGGGCGCCGAGACGGCGGCGGCAGCGTTTTTCGATCGCCGCGGCGCGGGGGTTACCGTCCTCGGCCACGGTGCCTCGCACGCGGAGGCTTTGCTTATGTCCAGAAATGAAGGGTAACATAGCCCTTACTATGTTCCCCTTCCCCGCCGGCCCTCGGAATTGCTCGCTTCAGTAGCCCGACAGTTTCACTCGGACAACCACGCACAACCTCCCTCGATTCCTAAAGTTTCTATGTAGAAACTGCCGATGCCCGCCAGCGACATGCTTTAAGTAGGCGCGCTACCCGCGCCACGGTACGGTTCACCCGCGCTGGCAGTGCAAGTGCAATCTCGTTTGAGTCACTCGCCAACGGACAAGGTGTCGGGCCCCAATAAACTATCCGGGATAGATCATGGGAAGATCCATCTGCACCCAGTCACCATCATTGCGAAGCGCCGCCGCACGCGGTGCGGTGGAGAGCAGCACGTAGTCACCGACCGCGTGCGTCACGCCACTTTCACTCGCACGGGCGACCGTTACGGTTGCGATTTGATACCCGCGTTTACGCAGCTCGCACACACGTGCACGAGGATCGAGGATGTCGAGGAAGCGCATTGCCTCCACGGTAGTAACACGACCGAAAGCAGAGAAAGCCTGAAGCAAGCGTTCGCGCTGCCGGCTCGCACTATTGCCAGGTTGTCGAGCCAAAATCACCCTCAGTGCCGTCGCCATCGTAGTTGCATCAACTCGTGCCATGCTTTTCCTTCTAGTTGTGAGCATGGACACAATGTTCGCCTAGCATCCCGCAAACCCTGCTACGTCAATCTCTCCGCTCGGGAGGGGGAAAGCGTCCGGAAGAAATTGATGTCAAAAGCCTAGGTAATTCATCCGGCCGGCTGTTCAAGCTGTACGGGCGCGATGCCAAACTCGTCTGCGAGCTCCATCAATGTCGCCACCGTGACGGTTGCGGCAGTCGGATCGGTGAGCGACCGGAGCAACCGCAACGCCTCTGCGATTTTCTCGCCGTCTGACCTACTGTCGCCCCCAATCAACGGAGTCGATACTGGATTCACGCTGACCCGGCTGATCAGATGGTGAGTCGCATTTTCGCTGGCGATACCCGCCACTCTTTCGGAAGCGGCCTGAGCGGCAATCGTCGACCTCACAGCGGGTGTGAGAATCGAGCGAATCGTGCGATCGCTCGTCTCCTCCCAAGCAAGAACCGTAGCCACCATCAGAAATTTCGTCGGGAAACTTGAGCTAAGCACGTACAACGAACGGGCAAGGTGGAGAACAAATGCCCGTCGATCTCCCAGCGGCAACCGGCCCGCCGATCGCGGCGGCACGCGAGAAGGTGCGGCACAAATACGGCTAAGTGGTTCGCGAAAAGCCGGATCCGTCCGATCGCCGATGACCCATGACCCGGCCGAATCAAGGTCCGCCTCAAAGGCAGAAGCCGAAGCCTGCAGCTTTCTGACCTGGGCAACAGTCGGAGCCAGTTCAGCCTCTTGCCCCTCGACGCACGCCAAATACGCTCTCGCGACCGCCTCGGCCACCTTCACTCCGAATACCGTCGACTGCGTCATGGGCGTCGCGTCGAAAAAGGTGCGGCTATCGCGATCGTCGCGCAAGTAGCGACACCAATTGTCGGCTGCCCTTTTTTGCGGCTGCGTGGCCAAGAACGCTTGTGCACGCTCGATTGTATCTGCGAGCGTTTGATTATCGATGGCGAGGACGGTCACGGGTTGCTCCCGATTCTTATTACGGTTCGATCAAGGCTGAATGCCGTCGATTGTAGCCTGCGGAGTCGCCGCCCCCCAGCAACCGCGGACGTCGGAGTGCCGACGACGGACTTATAACCGTGACAAGTCGTATTATCAGGGTTACATCTTCCTCCTTCCCTCTGCGGAGATGCCCTCCCCGATTAGGGTGAGAACAGAAAACGTACGTTTTCCGTACCCGTGCCAACTAGTACCGACAGGCGGTCACCCCATCGCCGCCAAGCGTCGCGCATCTGCGCGTCATAATCGAACTGCAGATAGATCCGATCAAGCGGATCGTTTCGTGCGTGGTTCAGACATCGATGCACGATGCTTTCCGGAATGCCCAGCGATTGCATCATCGTTGCGCACGTCCGACGCAAGTCGTGACATTTCCATTGCCCCCCCGGGACAGTGAGCGCATCGGTTGCCCTCGTGCGACCCTCGGTCGGCGCATCCTTTGGGCGTTGCCGATTACGGATAGCCCCGCAGGTCGTATGGATGCTGACGTGCGGCAGCTTACCCTTTTCCGACGGGAACACATAATCGCGCCGTGCGTCGCCCTCCGGCACGCCGGCGCGCACGACCTGCTGCGCCGCAAACTGCGCGAGGACGAAATCGGAAAGGTGAATTGTGATCGCCGTGTTCGACTTCGTGTGTTCCTTTGGGATGGTCCACGTCCGTGCCTTGAAGTCAAGATCGGTCCATCGCGTCACGACTGTTTCGCCGACGCGCGTTCCGCAAGCGAGCATCACCCATACCGCTGACGCAATGGAGCATGGAAGCCGAGCGGCCGGAATCAGTTCACCGAGCATGCAGATTTCGTCGTCCGTAAGCGTCCGATCGCGTTCGTTGCCACGCACCGGATCGTAATCGCCTGAAACAACATCCTCTTTTGCAAGCGCAAGCACATCGCAATCGATCAACAAGCGCTTCCACGGCTGATTACGCTCGCCCCATCGAATCATTTGTTGGATGGTTATCAGCATCTCGACCGCTTGGCGGTTGTATCCCACATCGGAAATCGCGGTAAGCAGCGGCAGAACGTTCGACGCAAACACGCCTGCGATCCGGTGAGCACGAAGAGTCGGCAGCACATGCTTTTCCATCGCAGCTCGAAGCGACTTACCGCCATCCTTTCGGCCTTTCTTGCCGCGCTTCTTGTTGACCGTCGCGAACCACGCATCGAATAAGTCGCCGAATGTGAGGTCCGCCGTCACCGCTTGTTCAACCTTGGCCTGGCGTTCACGCTTCTTCGCTTCGAGGTAGTCCACGCCGTCGCGCGCGTGTGAACGAATCGTCGCAGCCGCTGCGCGCGCATCCTCTAGCGATAACTGCGCATCGGTCGTCGAGCGCGCCCACGTCTTGCCGAGCGGCTTATCGCATTGCTTGCCATTGATACTGACGCGAACAAACCAAGATTTCCCGCCGGCCGGCCCCACGCGCAGGAACAGTCCACGCCCATCCGACAGGAAATACCGCTTTCCGGTCGCCTTCGCAGCTTCGATTTGCCTGACCGTCAATGCCCCCATGATCGCCCTCCATCGATATCGTGATCCGATCGGCCCGCGCATCCTCAGCAGAGCCTACCCCACGCCACGAACACTAAAAAGACACTAAAAAGTTGCGGCTCGTGCGGGATTTCCGCGGAATTGGGCGGACCACCGATTCCCCGCAAACCCTTATCCGACGCGGCTCAGACGGATTTCGTCGGACTTGGCCGGATCACCCGGAAAATAATCACAATTCATTTAACTTTCCGTGAGGACTTCGACACCGGCCGCTGCCTACGATGGGCGCATGTTTTCAGGACCTGCTTCCAGGAGCCCATCATGCCCACCCGCAGACATCTGCTGTTCGCCGGAGCCACCGGTCTCGCCGCGCTCGCGGCGCTGTCGTCCGCCGGCCGCCGCGCGCTGGTCGGCCGCGCGTTCGCCGCGCCGCCCGCCGGCTCGCCCAAGGCCGCCCCGTTCGAGATCACGCTCAGCGACGCCGAATGGCATCGCCGGCTCACGCCCGCCCAATACACGGTCCTGCGCGAAGCCGGCACCGAGCGGCCGTACAGCAGCCCGCTGAACGCCGAGCACCGGCCCGGCACGTTCGCGTGCGCCGGCTGCGACCTCGCGCTGTTCTCGTCGGCCACCAAGTTCGACAGCCATACGGGCTGGCCGAGCTTCTGGAAACCGCTCGACCACGCGGTCGGCACCGACACCGACGCGTCGTTCGGGATGGTCCGCACCGAAGTGCACTGCCGCCGCTGCGGCGGCCATCTCGGCCATGTGTTCGACGACGGCCCGGCGCCGACCGGCCTGCGCTACTGCATGAACGGCGTCGCGCTCGCCTTCCACCCGGCTGCCGCCTGATCCGGCCCCCCGACCGACTGGAGAACGCATCATGCTGCTCATCGTCCTTGCCTATCTCGGCGGCGTGCTCACGATCCTGAGCCCGTGCATCCTGCCCGTGCTGCCGTTCGTGTTCGCGCGCGCCGACCAGCCGTTCGTGCGCACCGGCCTGCCGCTGCTCGCCGGCATGGCGCTCACGTTCGCCGTCGTCGCGACGCTCGCCGCCGTCGGCGGCGGCTGGGTCGCGCAGGCCAACCAGGCCGGCCGCTGGATCGCGATCGTGCTGCTCGCGGTGTTCGGCCTGACGCTGCTGATGCCGCGCTTCGCGGAACACCTGACGCGCCCGCTGGTCGCCGCCGGCAACCGGCTCACCGGATTCGCACAACGCGACGGCCGCCCGGCCGGCCCGGCGTCGTCGCTGCTGCTCGGCGTCGCGACGGGCCTGCTGTGGGCGCCGTGCGCGGGCCCGATCCTCGGTCTCGTGCTGACCGGCGCCGCATTGCGCGGCGCGAGCGTCGGCACGACGCTGCTGCTCGTCGCGTATGCGGCCGGCGCGGCGACCTCGCTCGGCGTCGCGCTCGTGATCGGCGGCAAGGTGTTCGCCGCGATGAAGCGCTCGCTCGGCGCCGGCGAATGGATCCGGCGCGGGATCGGCGCGGCGCTGCTGGCCGGTGTCGGCGCGATCGCGCTCGGCCTCGACACCGGCGCCCTGGCGCAGCTGTCGACCGTCACCACCGGCGGGCTCGAAACGAAGCTCGTCGACCGCCTCGGCGGGCGCTCGAACGGCGCGCCGGCGGCAACGCCGGCGACCGGCGCCGCCGACAACGCGACGGGCGGCGCGATGATGGCCGCCGCGACGGATGGCGCGCAGGCCGGCGGCGCTGCAATGGCCGGCAGCGCGATGATGCGCGCGGCCGGCGCGACCGCGGCCGCGCTGCCCGTCGAAGGTACGCTGCCGTCGCTCGACGGCGCGGTGCAGTGGCTGAACTCGCCGCCGCTGACGGCGGCCGGCCTGCGCGGCAAGGTCGTGCTGGTCGATTTCTGGACGTATTCGTGCATCAACTGCCTGCGCACGCTGCCGTACACGACCGCCTGGGCACGCAAGTACGCGCCGTACGGACTCGTCGTGGTCGGCGTGCACGCGCCGGAGTTCGCGTTCGAACGCGACATCGGCAACGTGAAGAAGGCCGTGCACGACCTCGGCATCGACTACCCGGTCGCGATCGACAACGGCTATGCGATCTGGCGCGCATTCAACAACGAATACTGGCCCGCGCACTACTTCATCGACGCGCAAGGGCGGATCCGCCATCACCACTTCGGCGAAGGCGAATACGCACAGTCCGAACGCGCGATCCAGTCGCTGCTCGCCGAAGCCGGCCATCCGGACGCGCTGAACGTGCCGCTCGGGCTCGCCGGCGCGCCCGCGAAGGGTGCGCTCGCCGCCGCCGACAGCGCGGACGTCCGTTCGCCCGAAACCTACGTCGGCTATGCGCGCGCGGAAAGCTTCGCGTCGCCGGGCGGCGTCGTGCGCGACGCGGCGCACCGCTACGACGCGCCGGGCAGCCCGGATCTCAACGGCTGGGGTCTCGCGGGCACGTGGAACGTCGGCGCCGAACGCGCGTCGCTGGCCGCACCGGATGGCCGGATCGTCTACCGCTTCCATGCGCGCGACCTGCACCTCGTGCTCGGCCCCGGTGCGAACGGCCGGCCCGTGCGCTTTCGGGTGACGCTCGACGGCGCGGCGCCCGGGGCCGCGCATGGCGCCGACGTCGATGCGCAAGGCTACGGCACCGTCACCGGCCAGCGCCTGTACCAGCTCGTCCGGCAGCCGGGCGCGATCGCCGATCGCACGTTCGCGATCGAGTTCCTCGATCCGGGCGTCGATGCGTACGCGTTCACGTTCGGTTGATTGCGCGCGCCACCGCCCTCCGAGCACCGGCTTTTTTCAACGCAGTCCGAAGGAGCAAGAGATGATCCCGATCCCCACCCGCGATGCCGCCGCACGACGGCGCGCGGCCATGCTGCGCCGCATCGGCGCCGTTGCCGTGGCAGCCGCCGCCGTGTTCGGCTACCAGCGCATCGTCAATTCCGCGGAGCCGATGCGCACCGTGCCCGCACCGACGCTCGACGAAACGCCCGGCGCGTCGCACGACGAAACGGCCGTGCTCGCCGGCGGCTGCTTCTGGGGCGTGCAGGGCGTGTTCGAACACGTGAAGGGCGTGAAGCAGGTCACCGCTGGCTATGCGGGCGGCGCGTCCGAAACCGCGCACTACGCGCTCGTCGGCTCGGGGCTGACGGGGCACGCGGAATCGGTGCGGATCGTCTACGACCCGACGCAGATCACGTACGGCCGGCTGCTGCAGGTGTTCTTCTCGGTCGCGCACGACCCGACCCAACTGAACCGGCAAGGCCCCGACGAAGGCTCGCAGTACCGGTCCGCGATCTTCCCGACCACCGCACAGCAACGCGCGGTCGCGACCGCGTACATCGCGCAGCTCGGCAGCGCGCATGTGTTTCCGGCGCCCGTGGTCACGCGCGTGGAAGCCTACAAGGGGTTCTATTCGGCCGAGGCCTATCATCAGAACTACCTCGAACTGCATCCGGATGCGCCGTATATCGCGTTCAACGATCTGCCGAAGGTCGCCGGGCTGAAGCAGCGCTTCCCGGCGCTGTACCGTGCCGACGCGGTGCTGTGGCGCGAAGCGCGCTTGTGAGCCGCGGGTCACTCACCCTGCCGCGCGACGGGAGGCCGCCCGCCGCACAGCCGGGCCGGGCCGGGCCGGCCCGCCACGCCAGGCGCCGGCAGAGGCCGCTTTGCGCCGCATCAACGAATCGGCGGACGCGACGCCGGGGCAAACCCGCATCGTGTCCGCCGCGGCCGGCAACTTCGCGTAGACTTCTCCTGATCCTCGCCGCATGATGCGGCATCCGGACCACCCGCCCAGCCAGGAGGCGTCACGCATGCGCGCAGTGCCTTTGCCTGACAGCAATACCCTCGAAGAACCGTCCACCGGCGCGGTCGTGCGCGACCTGCGCCGCGTGCCCATTCACCCCGATCACTGGTACCCGCTCGCGTGGTCGCGCGAGCTCAAGCGCGGCAAGACGCTCGGCGTGCGCTTCGCCGGCGATCCGATCGTGCTCGTGCGCACCGAATCGGGCGCCGTGTATGCGCTCGAAGATCGTTGCGCGCACCGCCAGGTGCCGCTGCACGCAGGCGTCGTGAGCGGCGAAACGCTGCGCTGCTGCTATCACGGCTGGACCTACGCGTGCGACAGCGGCCGCTGTGTCGACGTGCCCTACCTCGGCCGCGAACGCTTGCCCAACGGCGTGCGCGCGTATCCGTGCCGCGAGGCGCACGGGCTGATCTTCGTGTTCCCGGGCGACGCCACGCTCGCCGAGGCACGGCCGTTCCCCGCGCTCGAATCGGCGGACGATCGAGCGTTCAAGACACGCCGCTTCGGCCGCGAAGTCAAGTGCCACTATTCGTTCATGCACGAGAACCTGATGGACATGAACCATCAGTTCCTGCACCGCAAGCAGATGGGCCAGATGCGCGCACGCTCCGTGGGCCGCCGCCGCGGCGACGACTGGGTCGAGGTCGACTACACGTTCGCGCGGATGGAAGGCAAGCAGCCGGTCGGCGAGGCGCTCGTGTTCGGTTCGAGCAAGAAGCCCGGCGACCAGGCCAACAAGAGCGTGATGACGGTGCGCACCGAGTATCCGTACCAGACGCTGCGGATCCGGTCGAGCGAAGGCACGCTCGTGATGGACCTGTGGATCGTCTACGTGCCGCTCGACGCGGAGCAGCGCACCAACCGCACGTTCGGGCTGCTGTCGATCCACAAGCCCGGCATCCCGTTCGCACTCGATCTCGCGTGGCCGCTGCTCGTGTGGTTCACCGAGCGCATCTTCCGCGAGGATCGCTGGATCGTCGAACGAGAGCAGGAAGCGCATGACCGGCAGGGCGCCGACTGGAATCACGAGGTGTTCCCGGTCATCAACGAGCTGCGCGACCTGCTGCGCCAGTGCGGCGCGCGCACCGTGATCCCGATCCGCGACGCGCGTGACAGCGCATGAGGCGACGCGCGCGTCTCGCCGCGGCGCGTGCGGTTACAGCATGAACGCGCCCGGCAGCAACGCGCGGGCCGTCGTGATCTCGACGGCCCCTTTCAGGTTGGTCAGGATCACTTCGATGTCGGGCTTGCCGATCTCGATGATCACCTGACGACACGCGCCGCACGGCGCGATCGGGCCGTCCGTGTCGCCGACGACCGCGAGCCGCGCGAAATCCCCGGGCCGATAGCCGGCGGCGATCGCCGCGAACAACGCCGTGCGTTCCGCGCAATTGCACAGTCCGTACGACGCGTTCTCGACGTTGCAGCCGTGGAAAACCGTCCCGTCGCGCGCCTGCAGCGCCGCGCCGACCTTGAAGCGCGAGTACGGCGCATACGCGCGCTCGCGCGCCGCCTTCGCCTGTTCGATCAGTTCGTCTCGTTCCATCGTGGTGAGGCCTCCGGGAGCAGGGTCAGTCGACCCGCTGGTAAAGGGTCGGCGGCGCTTCGCCCGTGTCGCCGAGCACGTAGCCGCGGCGAATCGCGTCCGCCGCGTGCGCCGCGGTCGCTTCGTCGCGGGCGTGCACGAAACCGAGCGGCTCGCCGGCCTCGACGCGTTGCCCGATCTCCGCGAGCGCCGACAGGCCGACGCTGACGTCGATCGCATCCTCCGCGCGCGTGCGGCCGCCGCCGAGCGCGACCACCGCCAGCCCGAGCGCGCGGCAATCGACGCGCTGCACCACGCCGCTCGCAGGCGCCGGAACCGGCACGATCACCGCCGCGCGCGCCAGATGCCGTGCGGGCGCATCGAGCAGGTCGGCGGGGCCACCGAGCGCGACGACCATGCGCGCGAAACGCTCGGCCGCCGCGCCCGAATCGAGCGCCTGCTGCAGCTTCTCGCGCGCGTGGCCGACGTCGCGCGCCAGCCCGCCGGTCACGAGCAACTCGGCCGACAACGCCATCGTCACGTCGTGCAACCGCGCGGGACGCGACTTGCCGGTCAGGTAGTCGATCGCGCACGCAACCTCGAGCGCGTTGCCCGCGCACGGCGCGAGCGACTGGTTCATGTCGGTGAGGATCGCGGTCGTCTTCATGCCGACGCCGTTGCCGACGTCGACGATGCTGCGGGCCAGTTCCGCCGATTTCTCCGCGGTCGGCATGAACGCGCCGGAGCCGACCTTGACGTCCATCACGAGCCCGTCGAGCCCGGCCGCGAGTTTCTTCGACAGGATCGACGCGGTGATCATCGCGACCGATTCGACGGTCGCCGTCACGTCGCGGATCGCATAGATGCGCTTGTCGGCCGGCGCGAGCCGCGCGGTCTGCCCGATGATCGCGACGCCGACCTCGCGCACCGTGCGACGAAACGCGTCCGTGGCGGGCATCACGTCGTAACCGGGAATCGCGCTGAGCTTGTCGAGCGTGCCGCCGGTGTGACCGAGCCCGCGCCCCGAGATCATCGGCACGTAGCCGCCGCACGCGGCCACCATCGGCCCGAGCATCAGCGACACGACGTCGCCGACGCCGCCCGTCGAATGCTTGTCGATCACCGGCCCGTCGAGATCGAGCGCGCGCCAGTCGAGCACGTCGCCCGAATCGCGCTGCGCGAGCGTCAGCGCGACGCGCTCGTCGGTGCTCAGGTCGTTGAAATACACCGCCATCGCGAACGCGGCCACCTGGCCCTCGGTCACGCTGCCGTCGGTCACGCCGCGCACGAACGCGGCCATCCCGTCGCGATCGAGCGGCTGCCCGTCGCGCTTCCTGCGAATGAATTCCTGCGGTAGAAACATCGTTGCCTCGCTTCGATCGGTCGGAGTCTACTGTCAATGCAGCGAGAAAAACAGGCCGGCAATCGCCGCGCTCATCAGGTTCGACAGCGTCGCCGCCGTCAGCGCGCGCAAGCCGAGGCGCGCGACGTCCGAGCGGCGCTCGGGCGCGACCGCGCTGAAGCCGCCGGCGAGAATCGCGATCGACGAGAAGTTCGCGAAGCCGCACAGCGCGAACGACACGATCGCGAGCGTCTTCGGGTCGAGCACCTGCAGGCCGGCCGCCGCCGCATGCGCGCCGCCCTTCAGGTACGGCGACAGGTCGCCGTACGCGACGAATTCGTTGAAGATCAGCTTCTCGCCGATGAAGTTGCCGGCCAGCGCCGCATCGTGCCACGGCACGCCGATGATCCACGCGAGCGGCGCGAACAGGTGGCCGATGATGCCGACCAGCGTGACCTGCGGAAAGCCCACGAACGCGGCCGCGCCACCGACGATCAGGTTCATCAGCGCGATGAGCCCGACGAACGCGATCAGCATCGCGCCGACGTTGATCGCGATGCGCAGCCCGACCGATGCACCGGAGGCGGCCGCCTCGATCACGTTGGCGGCGCGCTTGTCGTCGAAATCGAGACCGTCGACCACCACGCGGCTCGGTTCGACGGTCGGAAACAGCAGCTTGCCGAACAGCAGCCCGCCCGGCACCGCCATGAACGACGCGGCGAGCAGGTACTCCATCTTCACGCCGAGACCGGCATAACCGACCAGCACCGAGCCCGCGACCGATGCCATCCCGCTCGCCATCACCGTGAAGATCTCGGCGCTCGTCATGTTGCGCACGAACGGCTTCACGAGCGCGGGCATCTCGCTTTGCCCGAGGAAGATCGTCGCGACGGCCGAACACGCCTCGATGCGGCTCACGCCGAGCACCTTGGCGAGCCCCGCACCGAGGATCGCGACGATCCACTTCATCACGCCGATGTAGTACAGCACCGAGATCAGCGCGGTGACGAAGATGATCATCGGCAGCACGCGCAGGCCGAACACGAACCCGCCGTCGCCGAACAACTGGAACATCCGTGCGTCGACCAGACCGCCGAACACGAACGCGATGCCGTGATTGCCCATGTCGAGCACGCGGTTGACGCCGTTCGCGGCCGCGGCCAGCGCCGCGCGACCCGACGGCACGAACAGCACGAGCGCGCCGATCGCGAACTGCGTGAGCAGCGCGGCGATCATGGTCCGCCCACTGACCGCGCGGCGGTTGTTCGACAGCAGATACGCGACCAGCAACAGAAACAGCATACCGAGGAGACTGCGTAGAATATCCACCTTGTGCTCCTTTCTCACTATTTGAACTGTCCGGCGGGCGGCCCGTGCCCGCGACCCGCGTGATCGGGTTGGTGGATGTTACTCGCTCGATATGCACGCCGGCAACGTCGCCAAAATCGCCGCGACCAATGGCGTCGATCGTTTCTTTTTTCGTGCTTCGACGACTTGATCAGTTGTTCTACCTACCTCGTGAAAACGCGCGCGGGGCGCGCCGTTCGAACGGGCACGCCCCGCCTGCTACGCATCGCTCAACCCGCGCGTTCGACCGGATGGGGTTCGCGCAGCCGGTTCGCGATCCGCGCGGCCTCGTAGTAGCCGGCACCGGGCGGGCGCTTCAGGTAACGGCCCGCGCCGCGCACCGCGCGCAATTCACCGTCGGCCCAGGCGAGTGCGCCGCGCGTGAGCGTGTGCGTCGCGACGCCCTGCACGGTCATCCCCTCGAACACGTTGAAGTCGACCTGCTGGTGATGCGTGTTCACCGAGATCGTCTTCGTCGCGGCCGGGTCCCATACGACGAGGTCGGCATCGGCGCCGACCTGCACGGCGCCCTTGCGCGGATACAGGTTGAAGATCTGCGCGGCGTTCGTCGACGTGATCCGCACGAACTCGTTCGGCGTGATGCGGCCATGATTCACGCCGTGATGCCACAGCACCGACATGCGATCCTCGACGCCGCCGCAGCCGTTCGGGATCTTCGTGAAATCGTTGCGGCCCATCGCCTTCTGCGATGCGCAGAACACGCAGTGATCGGTCGCCGTCGTATGCAGCTGCCCCGACTGCAGCCCGCGCCACAGCGCCTCGCGATGCTCGGCGGAGCGGAACGGCGGGCTCATCACGTGGGCCGCCGCGCGCGTCCAGTCCGGGTCGCGATAGACGGCCTCGTCGATCACCAGGTGGCCCGGCAGCACTTCGCCGAACACGCGCAGCCCTTCGCTGCGCGCGCGCGTGATCACGTCGACCGCATCCTTCGCCGACACGTGCACGATATACACGGGCACGCCGAGCACCTGCGCGATGCGGATCGCGCGGTTCGCGGCCTCGCCTTCCACCTCCGGCGGCCGCGACAGCGGATGCGCCTCCGGCCCCGTCATCCCGCGCGCGAGCAGCGCCTTTTGCAGCTGGAACACGAGCTCGCCGTTCTCCGCGTGCACGGTCGGCAGCGCGCCGAGTTCGAGCGAACGCGTGAAGCTGTTCACGAGGATCTCGTCGTCGGCCATGATCGCGTTCTTGTACGCCATGAAGTGCTTGAAGCTCGACACGCCATGCTCGCGCACGAGCGTGCCCATGTCGCGGTGCACGCTGTCGTCCCACCACGTCACGGCCACGTGAAAGCCGTAATCGGAAGCCGATTTCTCGGCCCAGCCGCGCCATTCGTGGAATGCCTCCATCAGCGGCTGCTTCGGGCTCGGAATCACGAAGTCGATGATGCTCGTCGTGCCGCCCGCCAGCCCGGCGGCCGTGCCCGAGTAGAAATCGTCGCTCGCCCGCGTGCCCATGAACGGCAACTCCATGTGCGTATGCGGATCGATGCCGCCCGGCATCACGTACTGGTCGTGCGCGTCGACGACGGTCGCGCCGGCCGGCGCATCGATCTGCTCCGCGATCTGCAGGATCGTGCCGCCGTCCTGCGGGTCCGCGCAGAGCACGTCCGCGCGATAGGAACGGTCTGCATCGACCACGGTGCCGCCACGAATCAGGATTGCCATTTGCTTGCCTCCTCGTTGACTGTCGGGTGCCGCATGCCGCGTGCGAGTCGAAGCCGGCTCGCGCGTCATGCGCTCGCGATCTGCGCGCGCTGTCCGGCGCGCCACTTCATCCAGGTGCCGTACACGCCCGACGCCAGCACGAGGCCGACGAACCACGCGTACGTGTAAAGCGTGTTGAAGAACGCCGGCACGTTCGGGAACGACGCGGGAAACGCGGTATGCAGGAAGCCCGGCAGGTTCGGCAGCACGCCGACCGCGAGCGCGACCAGCGCGGCCGGGTTCCAGCCGCGCGCGTAGCTGAAGCCGCCGGCCTCGTCGAACAGCGCACGCGTGTCGAGCTGCGTGCCGCGAATCAGGAAGTAGTCGACCATCAGGATGCCCGCGACCGGCCCGAGCAACGCCGAATAGCCGACGAGCCAGGTGAAGATATAGCCGTCCGTCGTCGCGAGGATCTTCCACGGCATCATCACGATCGCGATCGTCGCGGTGATCATCCCGCCCGTGCGGTACGAGATCGCCTTCGGCCACAGGCTCGAGAAGTCGTACGCGGGGCCGACGAGATTCGCGGCGAGGTTGCAGCACATCGTGTCGAGCGTGAGGATCACGAGCGCGATGCCGACGCCGATGCCCGTCATCCGGCTCGTCAGGTCGATCGGATCCCAGATCGCGTTGCCGTAGATCACGACGGTTGCCGACGTCACGACGACCGACACCACCGACAGCAGCGCCATCGGCAGCGGCAGCCCGATCGACTGCCCGATCATCTGGTCGCGCTGCGAATGCGCGAAGCGCGTGAAATCAGGAATGTTCAGCGCGAGCGTCGCCCAGAAGCCGACCATCGCGGTCAGGCCGGGCCAGAAGGTCGCCCAGAACAGCCCGGCCTTCTTGCCGCCTGCCGCGAACTGCGACGGCGCCGACAGCATCGAGCCGAACCCGCCCGCCTTCGACGTCGCCCACCACACGAGCGCCACGCACATCACGACCTTGATCGGTGCGGACCAGCTTTCGAGCCAGCGGATCGAATCGGTGCCGTGCCAGATGAAGTACAGCTGCAGCGCCCAGAACACGAGGAAGCACGCGAGCTGCCCGAACGAGATGCCGACGAGCGGCAGCGCCGCGCCGTGCAGCGCGTTGCCGGTCAGGATGTTCAGCAGCGTGTAGATCGCGCTGCCGCCGAGCCAGGTCTGGATGCCGTACCAGCCGCAGGCGACGATCGCGCGCAACAGCGCCGGCAGCTTCGCGCCCTGCGTGCCGAACGACGCGCGCACGAGCACCGCGTACGGGATTCCGTGCTTCGCGCCCGCATGGCCGATCAGCAGCATCGGCACGAGCACGATCAGGTTGCCGAGCAGCACCGTCATCACCGCCTGCCACGGCGACATGCCTTCCTGGATCAGCCCGGCCGCGAGCATGTACGACGCGATGTTCATCACCATCCCGACCCACAGCGCCGCGAAGTGGTACCACTTCCACGTGCGCTGCGCCGGCGTCGTCGGCGCGAGATCGTCGTTGTACAGGCTGCCGCCGTGCGCCGCGGCGCTGTCGGGATCGGCGGGATTCGCTGCGTGATTCATCGAACACACTCCACGAAAACGTCAACGCCGGCATCGTGCGATGCCGGCCCGGGTGGAACGAAAGGCGGCGATGCAGGATGACCCTGCCTCGCCGGACGCCGGTCAGGCAGCCTTCTTCGCGTGCTTATCCGGTGCCGCCGCGCCTGCACCCGCCCCCGCCTCCGCGCTCGCCGGATTGTTCGGATGCGTGGTCCAGTTCGCGTAGTCGCCCGAATCGACGCGCTCCATCGTGATGCATTGCTCGACCGGACACACATGCATGCAAAGATTGCACCCGACGCACGCCGAATCGACCACTTCGAAATGCCGCACGCCGTCCTTCGTCGCCGTGATCGCCTGGTGCGAGGTGTCCTCGCACGCGATATGGCACAGCCCGCACTGGATGCAGCGGTCCTGGTCGATGCGCGCCTTGATGTCGTACTTCAGGTTCAGGTATTTCCAGTCGGTGACGTTCGGCACTGCGCGGCCGCGGATGTCGTCGAGCGTCGCGTAGCCCTTCTCGTCCATCCAGTTCGACAGCCCGTCGGCGAGATCCGACACGATCCGGAAGCCGTAATGCATCGCGGCGGTGCACACCTGCACGCTGCCGGCGCCGAGCACCATGAACTCGGCCGCGTCGCGCCATGACGAGACGCCGCCGATGCCCGAGATCGGCAGGTTCGGCGTTTCCGGGTCGCGGGCGATTTCCGCGACCATGTTCAGCGCGATCGGCTTGACCGCCGGCCCGCAATAGCCGCCGTGCGTGCCCTTGCCGTCGACGGTCGGCATCGGCGCCATGTGGTCGAGATCGACCGCGACGATCGAGTTGATCGTGTTGATCAGTGACACGCCGTCCGCCCCGCCCTTGTACGCGGCGCGCGAGCCCATCCGGATGTCGCTGATGTTCGGTGTGAGCTTCACGAGGCACGGCAGCTTCGTGCCCTCCTTCACCCAGCGCGTGACCATCTCGACGTATTCGGGCACCTGCCCGACCGCCGCGCCCATCCCGCGCTCGCTCATCCCGTGCGGGCAACCGAAGTTGAGCTCGACCGCGTCGGCCCCGGTATCCTCGACGAGCGGCAGGATCCATTTCCAGTCGCGCTCGTTGCACGGCACCATCAGCGACACGATCAGCGCGCGGTCCGGCCAGTCGCGCTTCACCTGCGCGATCTCTCTCAGGTTCACGTCGAGCGGACGGTCGGTGATCAGCTCGATGTTGTTCAACCCCGCGATGCGCTGGCCGTTCCACTGCACGGCGCCGTAGCGCGAACTGACGTTGACGACGTGCGGGTCGAGCCCGAGCGTCTTCCAGACGACGCCGCCCCAGCCCGCCTCGAATGCGCGATTGACGTTGTAGGCCTTGTCGGTCGGCGGCGCGGACGCCAGCCAGAAGGGATTCGGCGAAGTGATGCCTGCGATGGTGCAGCGAAGATCGGCCATGTTCGGCTCCGTGAGAATGGGGTCGTGTTCGGTGTGCCAGCGGGACGCCGCGCGTTCAGGCTGCCTTCGCGTCGCGCGCGGCGAGCGTCGCGTCGATCGACGCGGCCGCGCGCTTGCCGTCCTGCACGGCCTGCACCGTGAGATCGATGCCGTCGGTCGCCGCGCAGTCGCCGCCGGCCCACACGTCCGGCAGCGCCGTGCGCCCGTCCGCATCGACCGCGATCCGCGTGCGGTCCGAAGTCAGCAACGTGGCCGCGATGCCGTCCGGCACGAGCGTCTGGCCGATCGCCTTCAGCACCATGTCCGCGTCGATGGTGAAGCGCTCGCCCGATGCGCCCTCGAATTCGACGCCCGTCACCTGCCCGTCCGTGCCCACGATACGCACCGGCTTCGCGTGCGTGACGAGCGTGACGCCGCTCTTTTGCGCGAACTCGCGCTCGGCCCACGTCGCGCTCATCGCGTCGACGCCGCGCCGGTACACCATCGTCACGCGCTCGGCGCCGAGCTTGCGGCTCTGCACCGCCGCATCGATCGCCGTATTGCCGCCGCCGATCACGACCACGCGCCGCCCGACCGGCACGTTCGCGAGCGCGTCGGCCTGCCGCACCTGCGCGATGAAATCGACCGCGTTCATCACGCCGCCCAGTTGCTCGCCGTCGATCGCGAGCGCGCGCACGCCACCGAGCCCCATCGCGAGGAATACCGCGTCGTGCTGCTCGCGCAGCGCATCGAGCGTCACGTCGCGTCCGAGCGCCGCACCGGTTTTCAGCGTGATGCCGCCCACCGACAGCAGCCACTCGACCTCGCGTTGCGCGAAATCGTCGACGGTCTTGTACGCGGCGATCCCGTATTCGTTGAGGCCGCCGGCCTTCGGACGCGCGTCGAACAGCGTGACACGATGCCCGGCGAGCGCGAGCCGGTGCGCGCACGCGAGCCCGGTCGGCCCCGCGCCGACCACCGCCACATGGCGGCCCGTCTCCGGCGCGCGCCGGAACTGCACCGCGCCGGTCTGCATCGCCCAGTCGGTCGCATGCCGCTGCAGCGCGCCGATCGCGACCGGCTGCGCATCCTGATGGTTGCGCACACAAGCGCCTTCACAGAGGATCTCGGTCGGGCACACACGTGCGCACATCCCGCCGAGCGGATTCGCGGACAGGATGTCGGTCGCGGCGCCTTTCAGGTTGCCGTTGCCGATCTTGCGGATGAAGCTCGGGATGTCGATCTGCGTCGGGCACGCGTGCACGCACGGTGCGTCGTAGCAGTAATGGCAGCGGCTCGCGGCGGCCGCCGCCGCGGTCGGATCGAGCAGCGGCGCGATATCGGCGAATTCGCACGAGAGTTGCGTGGACGACAGGCGATGCGCGGCGATATCGCCGGTTGGCTGGGTGGTCATACGCGTTCCTTCGGCTGGGTGGAGACAAAGCCGTCCCCGCCGGCTGCGAATGCACAGTCGGGGCGGTCATGCTTAGGCATGCAAATTTCTGACGACAGGCAGCCTCGCGGCTGCTACGGCCGACCCATCATGAAGCCGGCTCGCATGCGCGCGACAGCATCGCGTGCAGCAGCACGTTCGCGCCGGCCTCGATCCATGCGGGCGTCGCGTCCTCGATCTCGTTGTGGCTGATGCCGTCGACGCAGGGCACGAACACCATCGACGTCGGCGCGACCTGCGCGAGATAGCACGCGTCGTGGCCCGCGCCCGACACGATGTCGCGATGCGAATAGCCGAAGCGGTCGGCCGCGCCGCGCACGGCCGCCACGCACGCGGGATCGAACGCGACCGGCTTGTAGTAGAAAATCTGCTCGAGCTCGGTGTCGAGCCCGATGTCGGCCGCGATGCGCGCGACTCCGTCGCGCAGCGCCGCATCCATCTTCGCGAGCACGGCGTCGTCCGGATGACGGAAATCGACGGTGAAGAACACGCGGCCCGGAATCACGTTGCGCGAGTTCGGGTGGACCTGCATCATGCCGACCGTCGCACAGCCGAACGGCGCATGATCGAGGCCGATCCGGTTGACGAGATCGACCACGCGCGACGCACCGAGCAGCGCGTCGCGGCGGCGCGGCATCGGCGTCGGCCCCGCGTGCGCTTCCTGGCCGGTGAACGTGATCTCGTACCAGCGCTGCCCCTGCGCGTCGGTCACGACGCCGATCGTCTTGCATTCCGCTTCGAGAATCGGCCCCTGTTCGATATGCAGCTCGAACGCCGCGTGCAGCTTGCGCCCGCCGCACGGCACGTCGCCCGCATAACCGATGCGCGCCAGTTCCTCGCCGATCGTCTTGCCGTCGACGTCCTTGCGCGACAGCCCGTATTCGAGCGGGAACACGCCCGCGAACACGCCCGATGCGACCATCGCGGGCGCGAAGCGCGAACCCTCTTCATTGGTCCAGATCACGACCTCGACGGGATGCTCGGTCTCGATGCCGTGATCGTTGAGACTGCGAATCACTTCGAGGCCGCCGAGCACGCCGTAGATGCCGTCGAAGCGTCCGCCGGTCGGCTGCGAATCCGCGTGCGAGCCCGTGACGACCGGCGCGGCGTCGGCCACGCGGCCCGCGCGGCGCATGAACACGTTGCCCATCGTATCGACCGTCACCGTGCAGCCGGCCGCCTTCGCCCAGCCGACGATCAGGTCGCGGCCGGCCTTGTCGAGATCGGTCAGCGCGAGGCGGCACACGCCGCCTTTCGGCGTCGCGCCGATTTTCGCGACTTCCATCAGGCTGTCCCACAACCGCTTGCCGTCGACCTTGATCGACGTGTCGAAAGCTGCCCGCTTCACTGTTTCCGATACCGCGTTCATTCGTATCGCTCCTGTGGGGTCGGTGATGTCGTCAGCCCGGTCTGTGCCGGTGCGTGTGATGCCTGTTTCGAGGGCACACCGCCCGGATGCGGTGCATGTCCCCGTCGATTCGCGAAACGCGCAAATCCTGTCCGATTGGACAGGTTTTAGACGATCAAAATGACCAGCGCAACGTCTTTCTTGCGTGACGCGATGGAGCGAGAAACGTGCCACCGCAACGCAGCATCGCGGTGGAATCGCGGCATCCGGATGCGTGCGCGCGACGCGAATCAGCAGCTAGAATGAAGCCCAACGCGGCATGGCCGCCGCGCGAGGGACACGATGAGACATGACGAGGCGGCGATCGAAGCCACCGACCGGGACGAAACGCCCGCGCCTTTGCGGCGACGCAAGGCACACATTCGCGAGTCCAACGAAGCCCATCTGCTCGCGTGCGCGGAAGCCGTATTCGCGGAACGCGGGCTCGCCGGCGCCAGCACCGCGATGATCGCGGAGCGCGCGGGCCTGCCGAAGGCGAATGTGCACTACTACTTCCCGACCAAGCTTGCGCTGTACCGCCGCGTGCTCGACGACCTGTTCGAGGACTGGCATCGCGCGGCCGGCTCGTTCGAGGCCGGCGACGATCCGGTGGAGGCGATCGGCAGCTACGTGCGCGCGAAGATGGCGCTGTCGCAGCGGCGCCCGCTCGGCTCGAAGGTCTGGGCCAACGAGATCATCCACGGCGCGGAACACATGCAGGACATCCTGTCGCAACGCGTGAAGCCGTGGTTCGACGCGCGCATCAACGTGATCGACGGCTGGATCGCGCGCGGACTGCTCGCGCCGATCGACCCGCATGCGCTGATGTACCTGATCTGGGCGACCACGCAGCACTATGCGGATTTCGATGCGCAGATTCGCGCGCTGAGCGGCAAGCGCGCGTTCACGAAGAAGGCGTTCGACGACAGGACCGAACAGGTCGTGCAACTCGTGATTCGCGCATGCGGCGCGGTATCGCCGAACGCGAAGTCGTAGCGCGACACGGCGATCAACCAAATAAAAACGGGCGGCGCGCACCACACGGAAGGTCCCGTGCGATACGCGCCGCCCGCGATGCCACGGACGGACGAACGATGCGTCGCGTTACGCGAGGCGCTCGATCGCGACGGCCGTCGCTTCGCCGCCGCCGATGCACAGCGATGCGACGCCGCGCTTCAAGCCGTACGTTTCGAGCGCGGCCAGCAGCGTCACCATCACGCGCGCACCCGATGCGCCGATCGGATGCCCGAGCGCGCATGCGCCGCCGTGCACGTTGACCTTCTCGTGCGGCAGGTCGAGGTCGCGCATCGCGGCCATCGGCACCACCGCGAACGCTTCGTTGATCTCGAACAGGTCGACGTCGCGCAGGTTCCAGCCGGTTTTCTCCGACAGCTTGCGCAGCGCGCCGATCGGCGCGGTCGCGAACAGGCCGGGCTTGTCCGCATGAGTCGAATGCCCGACGATCACGGCCTTCGGCGTGAGGCCGAGGCGCTCGGCTTCCGAGCGACGCATCATCACGAGCGCGGCCGCGCCGTCCGAAATCGACGAGGCGTTCGCGGCCGTCACCGTGCCGCCGTCGCGGAACGCCGGCTTCAGCGTCGGGATCTTGTCGAGTTTCGCCTTGCCCGGCTGCTCGTCGATCGACACGACGCTTTCCGTCTTGCCGGCCTTCACGGTCACCGGCGCGATTTCCGACACGAAACGCCCTTCCGCGATCGCGCGCTGCGCCCGCGTCAGCGACGCAATCGCGAACGCATCCTGCGCTTCGCGCGTGAACTGGTAGGCCTGCGCGCAATCCTCGGCGAAGGTACCCATCAGGCGGCCCTTTTCATACGCGTCCTCGAGCCCGTCGAGGAACATGTGGTCGAGCACCTGCCCATGACCCATGCGCATGCCCGCGCGCGCCTTCGGCAGCAGGTACGGCGCATTCGTCATGCTCTCCATCCCGCCCGCCACGGCCACGCCCGCCGAACCCGCCAGCAGCAGGTCGTGCGCGAACATCGCGGCCTTCATCCCGGAGCCGCACATCTTGTTGACCGTGGTCGCACCCGCGGCGAGCGGCAGCCCGGCCTTCAGCGCGGCCTGGCGCGCCGGCGCCTGGCCCTGGCCGGCCGGCAGCACGCAGCCGAACACGATCTCGTCGATGCGCTCGGCGGACACGTTCGCGCGCTCGAGCGCGGCGCGAATCGCCACCGCGCCAAGGTCGCTCGCGCTGGCCGCCGCCAGGTCGCCCTGAAAACCGCCCATCGGCGTGCGCGCCGCGCCCACGATTACGATCGGATCCTGAGTCGTCATGATTCGCTTCCTCCAGTGTCAGCGCGGTGCCATGCGCAACGCGCCATCGAGACGGATAACTTCGCCGTTCAACATCGTGTTCTCGGCGATGTGGCGCACCAGCGCCGCAAATTCTTCCGGGCGGCCGAGCCGCGGCGGGAACGGCACGCTCTTGCCGAGCGCGTCCTGCACGTCCTGCGGCATGCCGGCCATCATCGGCGTCGCGAAGATGCCGGGCGCGACCGTCACGACGCGAATGCCGAAGCGCGCGAGCTCGCGTGCGATCGGCAGCGTCATGCCCACCACGCCGCTCTTCGACGCCGCATACGCAGCCTGTCCGATCTGCCCGTCGAACGCCGCGACCGATGCGGTATTGACGATCACGCCGCGCTCGCCTTCCGCGTCAGCGTCCTGCTTCGACATCGCTTCGGCGGCCAGCCGGATCATGTTGAACGTGCCGACCAGATTGATCGACACCGCGCGCGCGAAGCGGTCGAGCGAATGCGGGCCGTCGCGGCCGACGACCTTCTCGCCCGGCGCGACGCCCGCGCAGTTGACGAGCACGTCGACGCGGCCGAACGCGTCGCGCGCGGCCGCGACGGCGGCCTGACCATCGGCTTCGCTCGTCACGTCGGTCTTCACGAAGCGCGCGGCCGCGCCGAGTTCGTTCGCGAGGCTCGTGCCCGCCTCGTCATTGACGTCCAGCAGCACGGCTTTGCCGCCCTGCGCGACGACCATGCGCGCCACCGCGGCGCCGAGGCCGGAACCGGCACCGGTAATCAGAAAAACGCGATCCTTGATATTCATTCGCAGTCCGTATTCAGGGTTGAGCGGCCTTCTCGGCTTCCATCTTGCGCAACACGAAGCGCTGGATCTTGCCGCTCGGGGTTTTCGGCAGCGCGTCGACGAAGTCGATCGCGCGCGGATAAGCGTGAGCGGACAGCCGCCGCTTCACGTGCAGACTCAATTCCTCGGCCAGTTCCGGCGTGCCGTCGAACCCTTTCGACAGGACGACGAACGCCTTCACGATCTCTGTGCGCTCCGGATCGGGCACACCGATCACGGCAGCCTCGCTGACGGCCGGATGCTCGATCAGCGCACTTTCCACGTCGAACGGGCCGATCCGGTAGCCGGACGACGTGATCACGTCGTCCGCGCGGCCGATGAAGCTCACGGTGCCATCCGGCTCCAGCTCGACGTTGTCGCCGGTCCGGTAGTAGCCGCCCGCGATCGCCGGCGTGTCCTGCTGCCAGTAGCCGCGGAACCACAGCAGCGGCGAGCGCGCGATGTCGATCGCGAGGTTGCCGGGCTCGCCGGGGCCAAGCTCGCGGCCGGCTTCGTCGAGCACCGCGACACGGTAGCCCGGCATCGCGAGGCCGGCCGAACCGGCATGGATGACGTGCGTGAGGCCGTGATGATTGTTGACGACCATCCCGAGTTCGGTCTGGCCGTAGTGGTCATGGATCGGCGCGCCGAGCGCCGCGTGGAACCAGCGCACGACTTCGGGATTCAGCGGCTCGCCGGCACTGCTGACCACGCGCAGCTGGCCTTTCAGCCGTGCGGCCGCTTCGTTGCCGGCCGCCATCAGCATCCGGTACGCGGTCGGTGAACCGGCGAGGCTCGTGATGCCGAGTCGCTCGATCACGTCGTAGGTGCTCTCGACCGTGAAGCTGCCCTCGTACAGCGTCGTCGCATGACCAAGGAGCAGCGGGCCGGTGATCGCGTAATAGAGCCCGTACGCCCAGCCCGGATCGGCGATGTTCCAGAACCGGTCGCTCGCGCGCAGGTCGACCGCTTCGCGCATGTACGCGCCGAACGCGAGCAGCGCGTACAGCGGCACCGGCACGCCCTTCGGCAGGCCCGTCGTGCCCGACGTCGACATCATCATGAACAGGTCCGCCCCCTTGCGCAGCACCGGCTCGAACGTATCGGACTGCGCAGCGAGCGCCGCGCGGAAATCGATGTCGTGAGCCGGCAGCGTCTCGCCTGCTTCGCGCACCGTCGCGACCGTCGGACAGTCGGCAATTTCGTCGAGCTTCGCGCGATTCGCGACGTTGGTCACGACCAGCCGCGCGCCGCTCATGCGCAGCCGGTGCTCGATCGCCTTCGGGCCGAACGCGGTAAACAGCGGCTGGTACACGGCGCCCGCGCGCCACGTGCCGAGGATCGTCGCGACGAGTTCCGGCGTGCGCGGCAGCATGCCGGCCACCACGTCGCCCGGTTTTACGCCCTGCGCGACGAGCAGGTGCGCGACCCGGGCCGACAACGCCTGCATCTG
This sequence comes from Burkholderia sp. IO2, assembly GCF_029522185.1. Taxonomy (NCBI): domain Bacteria; kingdom Pseudomonadati; phylum Pseudomonadota; class Betaproteobacteria; order Burkholderiales; family Burkholderiaceae; genus Burkholderia; species Burkholderia sp. IO2. The sequence goes on from NZ_JAKWFH010000030.1 coordinate 94,898, forward strand.
CGCGAAGGTGAAGCGATGGTGCTGGCCGCCGGCGTCGATCCAGTCGAGCGCGATCGCGTCCGCCTTCGCGTGCCGGTCGCAGCATTCGACACACGCGTTCAGGCCGCGCTCCAGGTCGCCGTCCAGTTGCGCGGCGGCGGTCTCGATACTGAACCGGGCCACGGCGTCGGCGTAGGCCGGCACCGCCCGGGCGGTAGCTCCTTCAGGCATGCGTGTCTCCTGTGCGTTATGGCCGCCGGCGAGCCAGGGGCGCGACGGGGATACATCGATAGTAGACAGCCCCTACATTGCAATCAATGACAAACGGAATCTAGAATCGTGATCGCTTTTGCCATGTCGGAGGACGCAGGAAAATGGGGCCGCAGATGATTTCGCCGGATTTCGTCGACGATGCGCTTGCGTGCCTGCGCCGGCGCGGCCTGCCGACCGCGCCCGTGCTGCGTGCCGCGGGGCTGCCGGCCGCCGTGCACGAGCCCGTCACGCCGCAGCAGTACGGCCGCCTGTGGCTCGCGATCGCCGGTGCGCTCGACGACGAGTTCTTCGGACTCGCCGCGCGCCCGATGCGGCGCGGCAGCTTCACGCTGCTGTGCCACGCGGTGCTGCGTGCCGGCACGCTCGACAAGGCGCTGCGGCGCGCGCTGAAGTTTCTGCGCGTGGTGCTCGACGAGCCGCACGGCGAGCTCGTGGTGGCCGACGGGCAGGCGCAGATCGTGCTGGCGCAATCGGGCGCGCCGTACCCGGCGTTCGCGTACCGGACGTTCTGGCTGATCCTGCTTGGCGTCGCGTGCTGGCTGATCGGCCGGCGCATCCCGCTGCAGCGCATCGATTTCGCGTGCCCGAGCGCCGGCCAGCGCAGCGACTATCACCAGTTCTTCGGCGTCCCCGTGCATTTCGACCGGCCCGACAGCCGGCTCGCGTTCAACGCCGCGTACCTCGCGCTGCCGACGATCCGTTCCGAGCAGGCGCTGAAGACCTTCCTGCGCGGCGCGCCCGGCAACCTGCTCGTGCGCTACCGGCACGACACGGGCTGGGTCGCGAAGACGCGCGCGCATCTCAAGGCGCGGCCGGCCGCCGAATGGCCCGACTTCGACACGCTGGCCGTGCGCCTCGACACGACGCCCGCGACGCTGCGGCGGCGTTTGCGCAGCGAAGGGCAAAGCTTCGCGGCGATCAAGGACGAGTTGCGCGGCGCGCTCGCGCAGTCGCTGCTGCGCGGGCACGCGCTCAGCGTCGCGGAGATCGCGGCCGAGCTCGGCTTCACCGAGCCGAGCGCGTTTCATCGCGCGTTCCGGAAATGGACGGGGACGAGCCCCGGTGCCTTCCGGCGCGACGTGCATGCGGCTCAGGCGGAGTCTTGAATGGCTGATGGATGTGGAGCGCCTCGTCATGTGCCGTCGATACGCTCCAGTCCGGTTTCTTCTGCGTTCCGGTGCGAATCCGCGCGGCGTTCACCGCACCGCGGAGCCGGCACGACGTTGCGCCGCGATCCGTCAGACCACATACTGGTCGGCCTGTCCGGACGAGGTTGCGTCGATGGTGAATGTCGATCAGGGCGCCGCTTCGATCTTCGGCGCGATCGGAACGGCCGTGTCGTTGCTGGCGGCGATTCCTTACGCGCTCGCGATCTATCGGCGCACCGTGCGCCCGCATCTGTTCACGTGGCTCGTGTGGTCGGTCGTCACGGCGATCGCGGCTGCCGGCCAGTTCGTCGCGGGCGCGGGGCCGTCCGCGTGGTGCACGGCGGCGATCGCCGTCACGTGCTTTCTGACGCTGATCGCCAGCCTGTTTCGCGGCGAACGCGGCTGGACGGGCCTCGACTGGCTGTTCCTGTGCGCGGCCCTGTCGGCCATTCCGCTGTGGAAGCTGACCGACGATCCGACGGTGTCGATCTGTCTGGTTACGCTGATCGAGCTTGCCGGCCTCGGCCCGACCGTGCGCAAGACGATCCGCGATCCGTGGAGCGAGAGCCTCGCGTATTTCGCGCTATGCGTGCTCAAGTACGCACTGGCGCTGCTGGCACTGAGCACGTGGAGTGTCGCGGTCGCGTTCTATCCGGCCGTCAACCTCATCGCGTCGATCGGCATCTGCATGGTGATGCTGGTCCGGCGTCAGTCGTTGTCGAACGCGCGGTAGGCTGCGTTTGTCACCGCCATGCCGCTCCCCTTCCGAAATGATGCGAGGCCTGACATGGACGCAATCCGTACCGTCATCGAACCCTATGAGACCGCGCTCCGCACAGCGATGCTGAGCAACGACGTCGAAGCGCTCGACGCGCTGCTGGACGACGATCTGGTATTCACCGCCCCGACCGGCCAGGTCATCTCCAAGGAGGACGACCTCACCGCGCATCGGGCGAAGCTTCTGTGTCTCGACACACTCGACGTCCTCGAGAGGCGCGCATGCGCGATCGACGAGATGATCCTGACCACGACGCGAGCGACTCTCGCCGGACATTTCGATGGCGCGGCATTCGCCGGCACGTTTGCCTATACGCGTGTCTGGCGTCGATCGGGCGCCCACTGGCGTGTCGTCGCCGGACATGCGTCGCAGGTCATGTAACTGCGACGGGCGTGTGGGGATGCATAGTGTCGAGCAAAGCCGCTGCGAGCAGCCGGCCGTCGACCGGACGGTGAGATGCCGCGATCCCGACGATGCACTGATGAAGGCGCGACACGGTGTCGACAATGACGAGAGACGAAATGCACAAGCTATTTACCGTGCGTTCCGCGCGTGCCGCGGACGCAGACGAACTCACGCGACTGGCGCGCCTGTCGAAAGCGCACTGGGGCTATCCGAAGGAATGGCTGGACGTGTGGCAAAACGATCTCACGATCTCGCCGGAGACGATCGAAGGGGCGATCGGTTATGTCGCGGAATCAGGCGAGTCGATCATCGGGTTCTGGATCCGAGCATCGTTGAATTCGGATCGACCAACACCCGGATGGCTGTTCGTTCATTCCGATCACATGGGTCAGGGTGTCGCCCGTGCGCTGTGGGAATCAGTTCGGACCGAGGCCGCTGCGAGAGGAATCAAGCGCTTTGTGATCGAAGCAGATCCCAATGCCGCGCCGTTCTATCTGACACTGGGGGCTGAAAAGATCGGCGAAAAGGAATCGAGCGCTATCCCGGGCAGATTTTTTCCGATCTTGCGGATCATGGTCTGATGGGTGAGGAGATCGCAGCAAGATGGCTCACTGCGTACGGTTGACGGGATTGGGCTACCGACTGCGGCAAGCATGCTTTTGGGCACGCCAATGCAAAAACCCCCGCCTGTTCGGGCGGGGGTTTCTGGCTTAGGGAGCCTGACGATTACCTACTTTCACACGGGAATCCGCACTATCATCGGCGTAGAGTCGTTTCACGGTCCTGTTCGGGATGGGAAGGGGTGGGACCGACTCGCTATGGTCATCAGGCAA
>NZ_JAKWFH010000031.1:0-92037 GCF_029522185.1 Burkholderia sp. IO2
GCGGGGCCCGCTCGGGGGGGGCCCCCCCGCCGCGTGCCGCAATGCCGGTTGTGTTTGTACGGCCGCGCCATTCGCTCCGGCTGCGATGACGCGACCGTCCTCCTTACTTGCCAACGCTACCCAGCGTACCCAGCAACCCCGTGACCGGTGCCAGCAGGCCCGTCGAACCGCTGCTCGACGATGCCGTACCCGACACGCTGCCGACCAGCGACGTGACCGGCGCGAGCGGGCTCGCCCCCCCGGACCCTGCCGCACCGCCAACTGCTCCGGTGACAGTATTCAGCAAACCGGTGACGGGCGCGAGAGGGTTTGCACTGCCTGCGCCACCCGTGGCGCCGCCGAGCGTGCCCGTGACCGTCGACACGAGATTCGTGACGGGTGCGAGCGGGCCGCTGCTGCCGCCTGCTGCGCCACCCAGTGCGCCAGTCACCGTGGAAACCAGGCCGGTCACCGGCGCGAGCGGGCCGCTGCCCGAGCCGCCTGCTGCGCCGCCGAGCGCGCCCGTGAGCGAGCCGAGCGGCGTCGAGCCCAGACCCGACAACAAGCCGCCGAGCGGGTTCGTCGAACCGGAACCTGACGACGAGCCGTTCTGGACGGTTGCCGTCGAGCCGCCGACGAGGCTCGTGATCAGGCCGGGGATCGGCGCCGCGCCATTCGGGCCGTTCGGATTGACGAGGCCGCCCGCGTTGGTCACGGTGTTGCCGACTGCCGTCACGAGCTGGCCGACGTCGCCGACGAGCGGCTGGCTCGACGTGCCGCCGACCTGCTTGCCGGCCGAGCTGATCGCGCCGCCGATCTGGCCGAGCAGGCCCGAGACGGGTTGGCCGAGGCCGGTCGTCGTGCCGACCTGCTGCGTGACCTGGCCGGCGGTGATCACGAGCGGCGTGATCGCCGAGCTGATCGGTTGCGTGACCTGCTGCACGGCGCCCGACGACAGCGTCGAGCCGATCGTCGTGCCGGCGGCCGTCAGGCCGTTGGCGACCGTGTCGAGCACGGTGCCGACCGGCGTCGTGACCGGCGCGAGCGGCGCCAGCGGGCCCGTGCCCAGCGCCTTGACCGTCGAGCTCAGGCCGGACACCGTGTTGCTGGTCGCACCGACGACGTTGCCGAGACCGGCCACCGTGGTGCCGACCGGGTCCTTGGTCGAACCGATCTGTCCCAGCCCGTTGCTCACCGCATCGGCTGCCGCACCGACGATCGTGCCGGTGCTGGACAGCGTGCTGCCGATACCCTTCGGCACGCCGTCGCCGAGGCCCGGCAGGCTGATATTGCCGACCGTGCTGCCGAGGTCGGTGGCCGTCTGGCCGACCGTGCTGATGACGCCCTTGGTGCCGGTCGACGAGCCGCTGGTGCCGCTCGTCCCGGACGTGCCGCTCGTGCTCGGGTTGTTGTTGTCGTTGCTGCTGGTCGGCGGCGAGCTGACGCCGCCACCGCCGCAGGCGGCCAGCAGGCACGCCGCGGCGAAGGCGGTGAGGGGCGCGCGCCAATGGCGCAGGGCGACCGTCGGGAGGGAACGTTGCTGGGACATGATGGACTCCTCGCTGTCTTTTCGATGAATGGATGTCGGATTACTTGCCGTGCGTGCCGCCGAGCAGGCCGCCGATCAGCGACGTGACGGGCGCCAGCGGATTCGACGACGAACCCGAATTCGTGACGGCACCCGTGCCGCCGCTCAGTGCCGGCACGCCCACCGTGCTCGTGACCGTGGAGACGACGTTCGTCACCGGGGCGAGCGGGCTGCCGCCGCCTGCGCCAGCCGTCGCGCCGCCGAGGGCGCCCGTGACTGCGCCGAGAAGACCGGTGACGGGCGCCAGAGGATTTGCGCTGCCTGCGCCACCCGTTGCGCCGCCGAGTGCGCCCGTGACCGTCGACACGAGACCCGTGACCGGCGCGAGCGGACCGCCGCTGCCACCTGCTGCGCCGCCGAGTGCACCCGTGACCGTCGAGACGAGACCGGTGACCGGCGCGAGCGGGCCGCCGCTGCCGCCGGCTGCGCCGCCGAGTGCACCCGTGACCGTCGAGACGAGACCGGTGACCGGCGCGAGCGGGCCGCCGCTGCCGCCGGCTGCGCTGCCGAGCGCGCCCGTGACCGTCGAGACGAGACCCGTGACCGGGGCGAGCGGGCCGCTGCCGCCACCCGTTGCGCCGCCGAGTGCGCCGGTCACCGTCGACACGAGACCCGTGAGCGGGGCGAGCGGGTTGGTCACGCCGCCGGTGCCGCCCGTGAGCAGGCCGCCGACGGCCTTGACGGTGTTGCCCGTCGACGAGACGGTGTTGCCGAGGCCCGTGGTGACCGGGTTGCCGCCCGTCGATGCGAGCAGGGCGCCAGCCTGGTTCAGACCGTTGCCAACCGTGCCGAGCAGCGTGTTGACCGGCGCGCCGAGGCCGGTTGCGGTGCCGATCGTCTGGGTCGTCTGGCCGACCATGGTCGTGATCGGCGTGATGGCCGAGCTGACCGTCTGCGTGACCTGCTGGATCGGGCCGGTCGACAGCACGTTGGTGAGCGTGGTGCCGCCGTTCGACACGGCACCGCCGAGCGTCGTGACGAGGCCGCCGACCGCGCCCGTGACCGGTGCGAGCGGTGACAGCGGGCCGCTGCCGAGGCTCGTGACCAGGTTGCCCGTTTGCGTGACTGCGCCGCCGAGCTGATTCACCACGCCGCCGGTGCTGGCGACCGTGGTGCCGACCGGATCCTTCGTCGCGCCGAGCTGGCCGAGCCCGCTGCCGAGGCCGTTGCCGAGTGCGGTAACCGCGCCGCCGACGCTTTGCACGATGCCGCCCGCGGCTTGCGTGGTGGCCGGATTGACGCCCGGCAGCGTCTGGCTGCCGATGACGGAGCCGAGGCCGGAGACGGTGTCGCCGGCATTCGTGATGATGTTGCTGCCTTGTGCGAGGACATTTCCCACCGGGTTCGCCGACACACCGGAGGTGCCGGACGTACCGCTCGTGCCCGAGGTTCCGCTGGTGCCGGACGTGCCGCTCGTGCCCGAGGTTCCGCTGGTGCCGGACGTGCCGCTCGTGCCTGAGGTTCCGCTGGTGCCGGACGTGCCGCTCGTACCCGAGGTGCCGCTCGAGCCGTTGCCGCCCGACGTGGAGATCGTATCGCCGCCGCCGGAGCTCGAGCCGCCGCCGCCGAGACCCTGGCTGATGGAGCCGGAGCCGCCGCACGCGGAGAGGGAAAGCATGGCTGCAACGGTGGCCGCGATCAGAGTCGTCCGGAACACGCCATGAGGGATAACCTTAATGTCCATTTCGTCCTCGCATTAAAAATGTGTTGTGAACTGCGTTGTGTTGAGTGGTGCGAGGACTACTCTGCAACTGTCGTGCCATTTCGAGGCTCGACGGTTCGACAACCGGTTTTAAACGAGGCAATTCCTTGTCGGAAAAGGAAGTTCCGGAAATTGAAAGATTGTTGAATCTGTTTAAGTGCAGATGAATGAGAACGGTTTCGGCCGTTTCGTAACGTAACGTCACAACATTGGCGTTACGCGTGCGGCGTAACGTGGGGCCCGCGCAGGCTTGGTGGACGAGGCAATTGTTTTACTGGTGGATTAGGTGTGCACATCTAACCTATCGTAAATCCTATGTGTAAGTCGTACCGAAACGCCGTACAAATACGTTGTGCTCCTGGTCATTTTTTTCCGTCAGAGTGGTTAAAAGAGGTTGGAACTTAAATGGGATCGGATATAGAATCGGGAGCAGATGTAAGGAAATGTACGGTTCGGTACACTACGTTCGAGGAGGAGCGCTATCGCGAATGTTAACTTGCATCAAATCGTGAGCAAGGCCCTTCGGGGCGACCTATAAAGAAAGCGCACCCGGTTGTCGTTACAGCAGATGTGGCGAACGGTTGGGGCAAACGGCCAGATATGCGGGGACGTATACGTATAAAAGGCCAGAAAACGTAAATACAGGCACGAGGAATAAAATGAAAGCAATCATCAAGCGTTTCCTTAAGGAAGAAGACGGGGTTACCGCAGTCGAGTACGGACTCATCGCGGGACTTATCGCAGTCGCTCTCGTCAGTGCGATGAGCACGTTGACGGGCGGCATCTCGGGGGCGTTCACCTACATCGCGAACCAGCTGCCGAAGGCATAACGAACGAGCTTTTGCTCATTTCCCTGTTGTTAGGGGCGCGGGTTGCTTCGGCAACCCGCGCGGTAAGTTTTGCCGTTCGGGGCGTAAATGATCCTGCTAACTGGCGTCGGGGTTTTCCTCGCGTGGGCGGTGCTCGTCGCGCTCGAGGACATCCGTCATAGGCGTATACCGAATTCACTGGTGATCGGTGGATTCGTATCTGCATTTGTGCTCGCCGGGCATAATCCATTCGGCATATCCGTGAATCAGGCGCTCATTGGCGCACTGGTCGGCTTTCTCAGTCTTTTCCCGTTTTTTGTGCTGCGCGTAATGGGTGCCGCGGATGTCAAGGTATTCGCGGTGCTGGGCGCGTGGTGCGGCCCGTATGCGTTGCTGTGGCTCTGGATCATTGCGAGCCTGCTGGCATTCGCGCATGCCGGCACGCTGGTCTTCGCCACCCGTACGCCGGTGTCGGCGTTGTGGCAGCGGCGTTCCCCGACGATGCAGATTGCCGGTTTCCGCGCGTCGCCGTATGCCGCGTTTCTCGTGATCCCGGCGGCGCTGTGGTGCCTGTACCGGATCGCGGTGGGGGGGATGCAATGAAGGCGGCCCGGCCGGTATCCGGCATGCGGCGCCGCGAGCGCGGCGCAACCGCGATCGAATTTGCACTGATGTTGCCGGTGTTCTTCCTGATCCTGTACGCGATCATCACGTACGGGATGATCTTCGCGGCTCAGCAAAACCTGACGCTTGCCGCCACGGAAGGCGCTCGCGCCGCGTTGAACTATCAGCAGGTCGGCGCGGCCGCGTCGGTGCAGGCGGCCCAGCAAGCCGCGCTGGCGGCGCGGGCCCAAGCCGCATGCACGGCCGCGACGAACCTGACCACTTGGCTGAAAGGGTCGACATGTTCGCCCACACAGCAAGGCAACTGTTCGTATGACCCGACAATGTTGTGCGTGCAGATCACGCTGACCTACCCCTACTCGCAGAGCCCGCTGATTCCGTCGTTCCCGCTGCTCGGTTCGCTGTTGCCGGTGCCGTCGACACTCACCGGCACCGCGATGGTCCAGATCAGCCCGGTCAACATCATATAGACGGCAGCGACGGCGTCGTGCCGGGTCGAGGGCGCCCGGTTGGCACGTTGTGCGGAGAATTCAATCGTGAGTAGCGGGGAAACATAACAACACCATGGCCAACAACCTGACGAAGATCATTGCGGGCTTGCTGATCGCGATCGCGATCCTGCTCGGCGTCTATGCATGGATGCTCGGTCGCAAGCCGGGCGACGTCGCGCCGGTTGCCGCGACGGTCGCGACGCAGAGCGTGCCGGTCGTCGTGACGACGCGGCCGTTGCAAGCCGGTCAGCCGATTCCGGCCGATGCGCTGAAGGTCCAGCAGTCGACCGCTGCGCCGCAGGGGGCGTTCGCCGATCCGCTGCAACTGGTCGGCCGCACGCCGGCTGCCGACATTCCGGCGCAGGCGGCCGTCGTCGCGAGCGCCTTGTCGTCCGGCCTCGCCGAGCAGATCGCGCCGGGAGAACGCGCCGTCGCGATCAAGGTCGACGAGACCAACGCGGTCGGCAACCGCGTGCGGCCCGGCAACTATGTCGACGTGTTCCTGAACCTGAAGCGCGACGGGACCGGCGTGGCGATCGGCGGGACGTCGACGGCCGAGATCGTCAATACCCAGGCGCGGCTGCTGATGTCGAAAGTCCGCGTGCTGTCGTTCGGCGATGCAACGACCGAGCGGGACAGTTCGAACGGCTCGGTGGTCGGGACGCGGACCGCGGTGCTGGCCGTGCCGACCGCGCAGGTCGACGCGCTGACGCTCGCAGAGCAGAGCGGTCGGCTCGTGCTCGCGCTGCGTAACCCACGCGACGACGATGTCGCGACGCAAACCGTCGCGGTTCGTGTCGGCGACGACAAGAGTCCGTCGACGCTTGCCGCGGCGGGCGTGGTGCTGGGCGAGTTGTCGAAGAGCGCGACGACGGCGGCGCCGGCCCCGCGTGCGGTGCCGCGGGTGGTCGCGCGGCATCCGAGCGGCGGCAGCATCGAAGTGATTCGGGGTGGGCGGACCGAAACGGTCGCCTATTGAGCGGGACGACGACGGCAAAACAATGAAAAAGAAACTGATTGGTTTGGCTATTGCATTGAGCGCGCTGGCGATGCCGCCGCTGTCGGACGCGGCCGACACGAGCGGCACGATCAGCCTTGCGATCGGCGCGCAGCGGCAGATTGCGACGGGGCGGGCGCTGCAGCGGGTCGCGGTCGGTGACCCGTCGGTGGCCGACGTGCTCGTCGTGAAGGGCGGGCGTGGCGGCGTGCTGCTGGTGGCGAAGAATGCCGGCGCGACGAACGTGATGATCTGGGAGCGCGGCCATGATGAGCCGACCGTCTACAACGTGAACGTCACGAGCGGTGCGGCGCGGGCACTGCTCGACGGCGCGTCGCCGAGCGTGAACACGTATGGCGGCACGACGGTGATCGGCGGTGCGGCCGGAACGCTCGACGGGCATCAGCGGGCGGTCCATGCGGCGAAGACGGTCGGCGGCAAGGACGGGACGACGCTCGATGCGTCGACGATCTCCGGCAAGAACGTCGTGCAGGTCGACGTGCGTGTCGTCGAATTCAGCCGTTCGGTGCTGAAGCAGGCAGGCCTGAACTTCTTCAAGCAGAGCAACGGCTTTGCGTTCGGCGCGTTCGCCCCGTCGGGACTGGCGTCGATTAGCGGTTCTCCGAACAGCTCGCTCACGTACAACACGAACGTACCGATTTCGTCGGCGTTCAACCTCGTCATCCATTCCATGTCCCGCGGATTGTTCGCCGACCTGTCGATTCTCGAGGCGAACAACCTGGCGCGCGTGCTCGCGCAGCCGACGCTCGTCGCATTGTCCGGCCAGAGCGCGAACTTCCTCGCCGGCGGCGAAATCCCGGTGCCGGTGCCGCAATCGCTCGGCACGATCTCGATCGAATGGAAACCCTACGGCGTCGGGCTGACGGTCACGCCGACCGTGCTGAGCCCGCGGCGGATCGCGTTGAAGGTCGCGCCCGAGTCGAGCCAGCTCGACTTCGTGCATTCGATCACGATCAACAGCGTGCAGGTGCCGGCGCTGACGACGCGGCGCGCGGACACGACGGTCGAGCTCGGCGACGGCGAAAGCTTCGTGATCGGCGGCCTGATCGACCGCGAAACCACGTCCAACGTCAACAAGGTGCCGTTCCTGGGCGATCTGCCCATCATCGGCGCGTTTTTCAAGAATCTGAGCTACCAGCAGAACGACAAGGAGCTCGTGATCATCGTGACGCCGCATCTCGTTGCACCGATTGCGCAGGGTGCGCCGCTGCCGGCGACGCCGGGCGAGCTGTCCGAGCAGCGCGACGGTCCGGTGTGGCGTTCGTACCTGGGCGGCATGGCATCGCCGGACGCGGGGCCGGGGTTCTCGAAATGAGCGCGCCGAATCGTTACCGGACCGCGCAGGCCGTCGCGCACGACGCGATGCCTTGCTTCATTGTGAGTATCCAAGATGAACGCGAGAACCTATTCTTTGGCTGAGCCCGCCGTCACCGACCACTTCGTCTGCGCCACCTCGGTCGCGGAGCATGTGCACTGGCTGTCGCAATCGCTGGTGTCCGCCGGCGCCGTCGAAGGGGTGCCGCTCGACGGCGCCGCGTTGTCGCAGCGTATCGGCGTGTTGAATCCGGCACTGGTCTTCATCGATTTTTCCGGTGATTGCGCGGCTGCGAGCACGGTGGTCGCCGCGATACGCGTCGCGCATCCGGGCGTGCCGGTCGTCGCGCTGGGCTCGCTCGCGCAACCGGAAGGCGCACTCGCCGCGCTGCGCGCGGGCGTGCGCGATTTCGTCGATTTCTCCGCACCGGCGGACGAGGCGCTGCGGATCACGCGCGTGTTGCTCGACAACGTCGGCGAGCCGGCGAATCGCCACGGGAAGGTCACCGCGTTGCTCGGCGCGCGTGCCGGGATGGGCGTGAGCACGCTCGCCGCGAACCTGTCGGTACTGATGCAGCGGCGGCCGGCCGATCCCGCCCGCACGGCGGCGCTGCTCGATCTCGGGCTGCCGGCCGGTGACGGCGCGTTGTTCCTGAATACGCGTTGCGAATTCCATTTCGTCGAGGCCGTGCGCAACCTGCGCCGGATCGACCGTACGTTCGTGACGACCGCGCTCGCGCGCCATTCGAGCGGCGTCGCCCTGACGACGCTGCCGCCGAATCTCGCCGAGCTGCGGGATGTGGCGACGGCGTCGTGCGCGGCATTGCTGAACCGGCTGCGGGCGTTCTTCGATCACCAGATCGTCGATCTCGGCGGCTTCCCGAATCGCGAATTCATTGCGCAGGTCGTGAACCTGGCGGACGAAGCATGGCTGGTTTGCGACCAGGGCGTGGCGTCGGTCGTGTCGGCGGTCGAGATGCTGGACGGGTTACGCGAGGCAGGTGCCGCGACCGACCGGATTCGGCTCGTCGTCAATCAGTTCGACGCCGAGCTCGGGCTGCTGCCCGCGCAGATCGCCGAGCGGCTGGAACTGTCGCTGCTCGCGACGTTGCCGTCGCGGCGCGTGTCGATCGGGCATGCCGCGAACCAGGGCAAGCTGATCGCCGAGGTCGCGGAACGCGACCCGTACGTCCGTGCGCTCGGGCCGCTGGTCGAGCGCCTTGCGGGCGCGCCGGCGCCGGGCGCGACGCAGCGTGCGGCCGGCGGCCTCTCGGCGCTCAGGCGCATCATTCAATCCTCAACGAAGCGGTCGTAAGCGATGGCACACGACATTCAATTTGCCGACGGCGCAGCGCCGTTCTCGCAAACGCAACAGTTCCACGACATCAAGAATGCCGCGCACGAGCATCTGCTCACGCGGATCGAGGAACTGGGCGCCGAATTCGGCCGTTGGTCGCGACAGGCGATCAACCAGTTCGTCGATCTCGAAATCGACAGCTTCGTGCGGCTGCGGCGCATCCCGCTCAACGAGAGCGAGGTGCGTGCGGTGGCCGAGGCGCTGACGAAGGAGCTCGCCGGCTTCGGACCGATCGAGGACCTGTTGGCGGACCCGCACGTCGAGGACATCCTGATCAACGGCTACAACGACATCTACGTGTCGCGCCACGGGATCCTGTCGAAGCTGCCGATCCGTTTTACCGACAACGCGCATCTGCTGCGGATCGTGCGACGGATTCTGGCCCCGGTCGGCCGGCGGCTCGACGAATCGAACCCGATGGTCGACGCGCGGCTACCCGACGGCGGGCGGGTCAACGTCGTGATCGAACCGTTGTCGATCGACGGCCCGGTCGTGTCGATCCGGAAGTTCCGCAAGGACCCGCTGAAGCCCGAGGACCTGCTGGGCAACGGTACCTACAACGAGGAAATCGGCCGGCTGCTCGAGGCGGCGGTCGACGCGCGCTGCAACGTGCTCGTGTCGGGCGGCACCAGTTCGGGCAAGACGTCGCTGCTGAACGCGCTGGCGTTCCACATTCCGATGGCGGAACGCGTCGTGACGATCGAGGATACGGCCGAACTGTCGCTGAATCACCCGCACGTCGTGCGGCTCGAAAGCCGTCCCGGCGGGTTCGACGGCAGCGGCGTCGTGACGATTCGCGACCTGCTGCGAAACACGCTGCGGATGCGGCCGGACCGGATCATCGTCGGCGAAGTGCGCGGCGGCGAAGTGCTCGAAATGCTGCAGGCGATGAATACCGGCCACGATGGATCGATGGGCACCGTGCACGCCAGCTCGCCGCGCGAATGTTTGTACCGGCTCGAGATGCTGGCCGGCTTCGCCGGTTTTCAGGGTACCGAAGCAAGCCTGCGGCGGCAGATCGCCAACGCGATCGATTTCATCGTGCAGATCGGCCGGCTGTCCAACGGCCGCCGCCGCATCCTGTCGATCACCGAAGTCACCGGCATGTCGGACAACATCGTATCGACGCAGGAGCTGTATCGCTACGAGGCGCGGGTCACGCCGGAGGGCGAAGAAATCGATCATTGGGAATCGCTCGGCATTCATCCGCATTCGCCGAAGCTCGCACGTTTCCGCAGCACGCTGGTGTCGGCCGGTGGCGGTGGCGGCGGGTTCGGTGGCAGCTTCGGGCGAGGCGGGGGCTTCAATGTCTAGCGCCACCTTGCTCGCGCTGATGTTCGCGTTGATTTGCGCGGCGGCCGGGTTGCTGCTGTGGCGCGGAAGCCAGGTGCGGGAAGGGCGCGCGCATACGCAGCGGTTCTTTGACAGCCGCGTGGGACAGGGCGCGCGTTCCGCCGCCCCGGCGGCCGATACGCGCGCCGCACGTGCCCCGGCGGCCGGTACGCCGAACGGGCAGGCGTCCGAACACGGGATCGCGCGCTGGCGCGCGTCGGCGCTCGGCGCGTGGACCGTGCTGTCCGACCGCGCGGGCCTCGATGAAGTACGCACCGGCCTCGTGCTGGCGCTGGCGGTCGTCGTGCTGCTCGCGCTGTGGGCCGGCATGGCCGGCGGCGTGCTCGCCGCGGTGGCCGCGCTCGTCGCGGGCAGTGTGCTCGTCGTGCTGTGGATCACGTCGCGCATTAGCCGGCGCCGCCTGAAGATCGTCCGTCAGTTGCCGTCGTTTCTCGACGGGATCGTGCGGCTCGTGACGCTCGGCAACAGCGTGCCGGCGGCGTTCCAGTCTGCGCTGCAGACGGCCGAGATGCCGCTGCGCCGCTGCCTCGACGACGTGTCGCAGATGCTGCGCTCCGGTGTCGAGATCGATCGCGCGATGCTGCACATCGCGCATACCTATCGCATCCGCGAATTCGAACTGGTCGGCGCGGTGTTGCGGTTGTCGGTCCGCTACGGCGGGCGGGCGGACGTGATGCTCGACCGGATGTCGACCTTCATGCGCGATCTCGAGCAGGCGGAACGCGAACTGTCCGCGATGTCGGCCGAGACCCGGCTGTCCGCGTGGGTACTGGCACTGTTGCCGATCGCAGTCGGCAGCTTCGTCATCGCCACGAGTCCGCGCTATTTCACGGCGATGTGGGGCGACGATAACGGACGCCAGCTGATTTACCTGGCGTTCGCGTTGCAGGCGATCGGTGGTTTCTGGTTGTACCGGCTCGCGCGGCTGAGGTGAATCGATGGATGCAAACCGTTTAGGCGCACTTGCGCTGGTGCTCGGATCGGTCGGCGTGCTGCTGCTTGCCGCGCTCGCGATCGTTCGCATCGTGCTCGTGCAGCGTGCCGAGCGCGCGCTGGTGAATGCGCTCGATCGCCGGACCGCGGCAGTGGAAGCGGCCGCCGCACGCGCCGGTGCCGCCGAACCTGCGCGCGACGCGGTGGCGCCTGCCGCGCCGCGCGTGCGTTTCGCAGGGCTGCGCGCACGCTTCGAAGACGTCGGGATGCGCTGGCTCGAGACCGGCTTCAGCCGATATCTGATCGCCGACGAAGATCGTCAGTTGCTTGAACAGTGCGGTTTCGTCGACGTGCGCGCGCGAGCGCTGTTCGTCGGCGCGCGCATCGTCTGCGCGATCCTGCTGCCGGCGCTTGCCGTGCTGGTCCTGATCGGTCGCGGACAGCAGACGCGCTGGCCGCTGTGGATCTCCGTCGCGCTCGTGACCGGCTACATGCTGCCGAAAATCTACGTGCGGCGCCGCGCCACTGCTCGCCGGCAAAGCATTGCGGCCGAATTGCCGCTGCTCGTCGACATGTTGCGGCTGCTGCAGGGCGTCGGCCTGTCGCTCGACCAGAGCATCCAGGTCGTCACGCACGATTTCCAGACGATGCTGCCCGTGCTGTCGTGGGAACTCGGCGTTGCACAGCGGCAGTTCGCGGCCGGTCGTACGCGCGAACAGTCGCTGCAACGCCTCACGAACAGTTTCGACAACGAGGACCTGCGCGCGATCGTGCGCTTGCTGATTCAGGTCGACAAGCATGGCGGTGCGGTGCAGGAGCCGCTGAAACAATTCGGTGACCGTCTGCGTGAAGGGCGTCGCGCGACGCTGCGCGAGCAGATCGGCCGCCTGACGGTGAAGATGACCGGCGTGATGATCGTCACGCTGTTGCCGGCACTGTTGATAGTGACGGCGGGGCCCGGGATCATGACCGTGCTGGCCGCGCTCGCCGCGATTCACCGTTGATGCGGCACGAAGGGAAGGAGCGACAGAAGATGAATCGATTGGGTTGGGTTCGCACGATCGCAGGCGCGACGGCATGCGCGTTGCTGGCCAGCGGGTGCGCGATGTTCAAGGAATCCGGATACGGCGTCGGCGCGCAGGCCGAACGCGGCGCGCTGATGCAGGCCGCGGCCGACAAGAATGCGCCGCCCGATACGCCAGGCATGTATCTGGGCCTGATCGAGCGGATGCAGGGGCAGGGACTGTATTTCGCGTCGTTGGCGCACATCGATCAGTACGAGAAGCAATATGGCGCGTCGCCGGACACGATCCTGCTGCGCGCCGACGCGTTGCGCGCGACCGGCCAGTACGACGCCGGCGTGGCCGCCTATACCAAGTTGCTGACGACGCCGCTCGCGGCGCGCGGCTATCGCGGGCTGGGGCTGACCGCCGGCGCCCGCGGCGATTTTGCGCTGGCCACGCAGCAGCTCGAACAGGCGACGGTGCTTGCGCCGACCGATGCGGCGACGTTGTCCGACCTCGCGTATTCGAAGATGCGCGAAGGCGATCTGGCGGGGGCACGCGTGCCGCTGCTGAAGGCGGCCGAACTCGAGCAGAAGAACCCGAAGATCCTCAGCAACTTCGTGCTGTACCTGCTCGCGACGGGCCATGCGAAGGACGCGCGGCGGCTGATGGATCAGCAGAAGCTGTCGCCCGCGGTGCGCGGCCAGATTCGTGACGACGAGACGAAGGTCGCGGCCGCGATGCGTGCGAAGCAGCGCGCCATTGCACGTGCGCCGGCCAGTGTGTCCGTGCCGTCGGTGGCGAGCAGCGACAATTTCGATCTTGCCGTGCCGCTGCTGCAGCGTTTCGCGCGATAACGACGATATTCACGGAGGCCATCATGTTTCACCTTTCCTCAATCCGCGTGCGGGCCGTGGGCATCGCGTTCGTGTGCTCGCTGGGCGCGGGCGTCGCGCACGCGCAAAGCGACACGCCGGCGTCCGAAATCGGTCATGCGACCACCGCGCTGCTCGACCTGCAGCGCTCGAATCGCTCGGCCGCCACGCCGCAACCGATCGACGGCGCGGCGGGTACGTATGCGTATCAGCGCTATATCGACTCGTTCAAGACGCCGATTCCGCAGTGGTTCGGCACGATGTCGGCGTCGGGCGGTGGCAGTAGCGGTGGCGGCGGCAGCGGCGGGCTGTCCGGCGGCGATCTCGCGCGCTGACGGAGCAGCACGGTGACTACCCGACACAGTGGCGGCACGATCCGCCGCGCGTCACGACAGCGCGGCGCGTTCTCGGTGATGGCGATCGTCGCGACGCTGATCGCCATCACGACGCTTGGCGCCATTGGCGTCGGTAATCTCTTTTACCAGCGTCGGGACGTGCAGCGCATTGCCGACATGGCCGCGCTCGCGGCCGTGCAGCGGATGGACGATGCCTGTTCGCAGCCGACTGCCACCGCGACCAGCAATGCGCAGTCCAACGGTCTCAATGCGTCGAACGGCGACACGATCAACATTGAATGTGGCCGCTGGGATACGTCCGTCAACCCGGCACCCAGCTACTACGCTGCCGCGGCAGCCGGAACCACGCAATTGAACGCCGCCAAGGTGGTCGTCACGCGTCAGGTGCCGTTCTTCTTCGTCGGACCGCCGCAGACGGTGTCCGCGGTATCAACCGCGCGTTCGACGAACATCGATACGTTCTCGGTCGGTGCAACCCTGGCCGCGCTCGGCGGCGTCGGCTGCTCGGGCGGATCCGCACCGACGTCCGGCAATCCGGGGCTCGTCAACGGACTGATCGGCGGGTTGCTCGGCGCCAACCTGAACCTGAACATCGGGTCATACCAAGCGCTTGCCTGCACCAACGTGACGGTCGGCGATCTCGTCGTGGCGGCGGGCGTCGGCACGGTCGATCAACTGCTCGCGCTGAAGCTCACGTTGCCGCAACTGATCCAGTTGATGGTGAAGGCGGCCACCCAGACGTCCGTCGTGAACGCAAGCCTGCAGGCGAGCCTCGCCACGCTGCAGGCGATCCTGAACGCCAACATTCCGGGAACGTCGATCGGTCTCGGCGGCGCGGGCGGGTTGCTGAACGTCGCGCTCGCGGATACGCAGGCGGCCCTCAATGCGCAGGTGGATCTGCTCGACCTCCTGATGGTCGGCGCGGAGATCGCGGCAACGGGCAAGCCGGCGGTCACGGTCAATGTGCCGTCGCTGAATCTCGGCGGGCTGACGGGAACGCAACTGCAGGTGCAGATCATCAGCCCGCCGTCGATCGGCGTTGGCGAGGGCGGGATCGATCCGGCAACGGGAACGTGGCGCACGAAGGCGTCGACGGCTGCGGTGGGTGTGTATCTGAATGTCGCTCTCGGCACCGCGCAGTTGCCGATAGTCGGGCCGTTGCTGAATGCGATCGCATCGATCGATGTCAAGCTTCCGATTTACCTGCAAGCCGGCACCGGTACCGCATGGCTGAATTCGACGCAATGTGCGTCCACGCAGGAGGCGAGTACCGTCGCCATTACGGCGCAACCGGGCGTGGCCAATCTGTGCATCGGCCAGCCGCCACTCGATGCATCGGGCAAGATCAGCCTGTCGTCGAATTACAGTTGTTCGTCGCCGGCGCAGATCATCAACGCGAACGCGGTGCTTGGGGCTGTTCGGGTGACGGCCTCTATGTCCAACGTATCTGTCCAAGTGCAGGGCGCTTCCCAATCGCATACGTTCAATGGCGTGCCGGGAATCGATGCGAACTACTGGACCGTGAATTCGAATGCACTCGGCTCAGCGCTCAGTTCGGCGCTGGCTCAACTCGCGGCTGCGACGATCACTGTCAACCTTACCTTGCTCGACCTGACCCCTTTGCCGATACCGTCTTCCTTCGTATCGACGCTGCTCGGTTTTCTGACCAGTCTGCTCAGCCCACTCCTGTCGAGCCTCGACGCAGTCCTCGTTCCGCTGCTGAATCTGCTCGGCGTCCAGGTCGGCGCGGCGACGGTCCACCAGATCTCGCTCAATTGCGGGGTCGCCCAAACGGTTTACTGAAGAAGCAGATCAGATGAGAAATACGCCCGCAATCGAAGAGCTCGACCTGTACGTCTGGGAAGGCAAGGCGGACATCGTCGACCGCGTCGCCCGGTGCATGGCGAGCTTCGACGTCGAAGTGATCCGCGCCGACAACGCGGCGGTCTCGCCCGAGCGCGCCGCGTTGCGGCGCTCGCTGGCGATCATCAGCGTGACGATGATCGAAGGCGGCGCGGCATTCCTGCGCGACTGGCAGGCCAACATCGGCATGCCGGTGGTCTGGGTCGGCGCGGCGCGCGACCACGACGCGTCGCAGTATCCGCCCGAGTATTCGCATATCCTGCCGCTCGACTTCACGTGCGCCGAACTGCGCGGCATGATCGGCAAGCTCGTCACGCAACTGCGTGCGCACGCAGCCGAGACGTTGCAGCCGTCGGAACTCGTCGCGCACTCCGAATCGATGCAGGCGCTGCTGCACGAAGTCGATACGTTCGCCGACTGCGACACCAACGTGCTGCTGCACGGCGAAACCGGCGTCGGCAAGGAGCGCATCGCGCAACTGCTGCACGAAAAGCATTCACGCTACCGGCACGGCGAATTCGTGCCGGTGAACTGCGGCGCGATTCCGGACGGCCTGTTCGAATCGCTGTTCTTCGGCCATGCGAAAGGGTCGTTCACGGGCGCGGTTGTTGCGCATAAAGGCTATTTCGAGCAGGCGGCCGGCGGCACGCTGTTCCTCGACGAAGTCGGCGATCTGCCGCTGTACCAGCAAGTCAAGCTGCTACGCGTGCTCGAGGACGGCGCGGTGCTGCGCGTCGGCGCGACGGCGCCGGTCAAGGTCGATTTCCGTCTGGTCGCGGCAAGCAACAAGAAGCTGCCGCAGCTCGTGAAGGAGGGACTGTTCCGCGCCGATCTCTACTACCGGCTCGCGGTGATCGAGCTGAGCATTCCGTCGCTGGAAGAGCGCGGTGCGGTCGACAAGATCGCGCTGTTCAAGTCGTTCGTCGCCCAGGTGGTGGGCGAGGAGCGGCTCGCCGAGTTGTCCGACCTGCCGTACTGGCTCACGGATTCGGTCGCGGACAGCTATTTCCCCGGCAACGTGCGCGAGCTGCGCAACCTCGCCGAGCGCGTCGGCGTGACGGTGCGACAGACGGGCGGCTGGGATGCCGCGCGACTGCAGCGACTGATCGCGCACGCGCGCAGCGCGGCCCAGCCGGTGCCGGCTGAGAGTGCGGCCGAGGTGTTCGTCGATCGCAGCAAGTGGGACATGAACGAGCGCAACCGCGTGATCGCGGCGCTCGACGCAAACGGTTGGCGGCGTCAGGACACGGCCCAGCAGCTCGGCATCAGCCGCAAGGTGTTGTGGGAAAAAATGCGCAAATATCAGATCTTCGACGAAGAGCCCGAGACCCGCGAAAGCGAGTAATTAATGAGATAAAATCGCAGTGAATTACAACGACTCGGGCGGGAATAAAACTTCA
Organism: Burkholderia sp. IO2; assembly: GCF_029522185.1. Classification (NCBI taxonomy): domain Bacteria; kingdom Pseudomonadati; phylum Pseudomonadota; class Betaproteobacteria; order Burkholderiales; family Burkholderiaceae; genus Burkholderia; species Burkholderia sp. IO2. The sequence goes on from NZ_JAKWFH010000031.1 coordinate 16,667, forward strand.
TGAGCCATATGACGGGGTTGGGGCGGGTGAGCGTAATGCTCGCCCTGGTGGGAGGCATGCAAGGCGTGTTCGCGCAGGGGCTGGCAGGCAGCGATCCGTCGGCGGTGCAGCAGGCATCGGCGCCGGTGGCCGCGATTCCGGTGATCGATTCGCAGGCGCAGACGTCGGTGCAGCCGCAGGCCGGCGAGACGACGGGACCGAGCACGGTCGACGATTTGCAGCGCCAGATCCAGGCGCACTCGCTGACGGAAATGCGCACGAGCTACAACGGCAGCTACGGCGCCAGCCTGCTGTTCAACGTCAAGGACGGTGCGTATTTCGTCGCGTTGTTCCAGCAAAAGGCGTTCTGGCGCGTGATCAAGACTTACGACGAAACGCGCGCGGAAGCGATCTATCGCGATTTCTCGCATCAGGCGGAGCGGCTGGCCGTCAACGAACTGCGGGCGGCGAAGCTGGAATCGCAGAAGGCGCAAATGGACAAGCAGATCGAAGTCACGCAGGACCGCGCGCGGCGTCTGCAGGCGGACATCTCGATCGCCCGCCAGCAGCAGGCGGCGGTGGCGGATCGCCAGAAGAGCGTGCGGAGCGAAACGGCGGCGTTGCAGGCGCAACAGGCGCAGCTCCAGTCGCAATTGCGGGCGTTGCAGCAGCAGGTGCGTTCGCTGCAGCGCGAGGCCGACGCGGGTTTGCCGACGACGGCACGCTGAATTCGGTAACGGCGGTGCGGCGACATGCCGCGCCGGCCGTACAAGTGAAAAGGGCAAGCCGGTTGGCTTGCCCTTTTGTTTTACTGGCCGTCCGGCACGATTCGCCGGCGGCGCGTCACGATGACCGGCCCGTTGCCGCCGCGGGAATCCGACGGCGCGGCGTTGCCGGATGCGTCGCCGGTGTCGCGCGGCGCGCCGTAGCTTTCGCGCGGTTCACGCGGTGCGCCGTAGCCTTCGCGCGGCTCACGCGAGCCGTAGCCCTCGCGCGGTTCGCGCGAACCGTAGCCTTCACGCGGCTCGCGGGAGCCGTAGCCGCCGTCGCCGCGCGATTCGCGCGGACCGCCGTGCGAGCCGTACGGGCTGTGGCCGCCGCCTTCACGGCCGCCGGGGCGACCGCCGGTGCGCGGGCCGCGGGGGCCGCCGCCGCCCGGGCGCGAACCGCCCGTGTCGAGCTGGATCGTGGAAATCGCACGCTTGTAGATGCCTTGCAGACCCACGGGGGTGCGCAGCATCACCAGATACTGGTCGAACGACTCGATACACCCCGTCAGACGAATGCCGTTGACGAGATAGATTTCAACACGCTTACGTTCCTTGCGCGCCGAATTGATGAAGTCGTTTTGCGGATGGGATTCTGCGGGATTGGCCATTGAGGTGCGGCAGGAGCCTGCGTCAGAGAATATGTTGTGCGTGTGTGTGGCGTGTTCGTCCACAAGCCGTTTGGCGGAATTCTACCCTGTTCGATAGGGGAGCGCGCAGTCGTGATTGTGTCGAACCGTAACCCACTATAGACGTTCCGGCGCATTTTCGCGATCCGGCCGAATGGCCAAAGCCGTTTCGTTACGTCGCGTTACGACTCTCGCAGCCCCGTATCACCTCGGCGCGGGCGGCGCGCTTACATTGGTTGCGTGAGCCGGGCGGGCCGGCTTATCAGGGATCCGGAGCATGAACAAGAGGCAAGTGGCAGGGGTAATCGGGGGCATGGCGTTGCTCGTTTCCGGTAGTGCAATGGCGGGGCATGTCGACCTGTCGGTCGGCATCGGCGTACCGGTCGCACCGGTCTATGTCGAACCGGCGCCGGTCTATGTGGCGCCGCAGCCCGCCGTCGTCGCCTATCCGGGCTACGGATACGGCTATTACGGCGATGACGACGACGATCGCTACCGCAAGTGGCGCAAGCACTACTACAAGCACTGGCATCGGCACCACGGCGACGACGATGACGATTGAGCCCGTGATCGGCCCCGTCAGCGCGTGTCAGAACGCGTAGTCGGGGTTTTTCGGGTCGAATGCGGTGTCGTCGAGGGTCGCGGGCGCGATTTTCTCGATGACGATCCGCTCGAAGATCTTGCCGTCGTTGTCATAGGACTCGACGGTCCGGAAATAGGGGGCGTGCAGGTCGAGCCCCAGCACTTCCTTTTTCGCATAGAACTGCGGCCGGCCGGTCGGCGTTTCGTAGGTGAGCGCGACGACGCGCACGCCGTCGATCGTTTTGGCCTGCACGTCGGTCGGCCGCTGCACGCCGGCTTCCAGGTATTTCTTCCCTTCGGTCAGGTACAGGTTCGTGATGAACTCGGTGCCGAGATCCTTCACCTGGTGATTCGACTGGGCACGCGCCAGCGCGCCGTCGATCGCCGTCCACAGCGGAATCTTGCCGAGCAGGCCGCCGAGATGGCCATACATCTCGTCCTTGCGCTGGGTCGTGTCGTAGATGGTCTCCTGTCCGGCATGCGCGCCGCCCGGCAGCCATTTCGCATACACCCGCAGCGGCTCGCGGGTCGTCTTCACGAGCATGCGGTCGGGCGTGTCGGACCATTTTCCGCTGATGCGCTCCTGGCGCACCATCGTGAACTGGTAGGCCGGATAGCCGTTCGGGCCGTTGCGGATATAGAGCGGTACGGCGAGCGGATCGAGCGCCTTGAAGAGCGCGGTGAGCGTCGCGTCGTCGAGTTGCGCGAGCGTGCCGCGCTGGGCCGCCGTGCGCAGCCAGCGCGCCTGTTGCGCGAGCGGCTCGTGCGTGACCTTCGCGAGATCCGCGGGCAGCGCGACGGCCGGTGCCGCGCTCGCGGCGCTCGCCGTTTCCTGTGCATGCAGGCCCGCCTGTGCGAGCGACAGCACGCACGCGAGCGCCGCCGCGGCGGCATGCCGCGCGCGGCGTTTCATTCCTTCGTTCATCGACAGCGTCTCCCGGAGCGATGGATCGTTCAGCCTTGCTTCGCGGCGTTGAGTTTGGCGAGTTCCTCGTCGCGCAGCGCGCGGCGCAGGATCTTGCCGACGTTCGTCTGCGGCAGCGCGTCGCGGAACTCGACGAATTTCGGCATCTTGTAGCCGGTCAGGTTCTTGCGGCAGTGCGCGAGCACGTCCTCGGCCGTCAGCGACGGGTCGCGGCGCACGACGAACACCTTGATCCGTTCGCCCTGCACCTCGTCGGGAATGCCGATCGCCGCGGCTTCGCTGATGCCCGGATGCATCACCAGCACTTCCTCGATCTCGTTCGGATACACGTTGAAGCCCGACACGAGGATCATGTCCTTCTTGCGATCGATGAGGCGGATGAAACCGCGCTCGTCCATCACGCCGATGTCGCCGGTGCCGAGCCAGCCGTCGGCGTCGATCACCTTGGCGGTCTCGTCGGGGCGCTGCCAGTAGCCGCGCATCACCTGCGGGCCGCGCACGCACAGCTCGCCCGGCTCGCCGACGGCGGCCCAGGTGCCGTCCTCGCGGCGAAAGCGCACGAGGGTCGATGGCGCGGGCAGGCCGATCGAACCGCTGAACGCGGCCATGTCGTTCAGATCCACGGGGTTCATCGTGACGATCGGCGAGCACTCGGTGAGGCCGTAGCCTTCGACTACCGGCCGGCCCGTCACCTGCTGGAAGCGCTCGGCGACCGCGCGCTGCATCGCCATCCCGCCCGCCATCGCGAGCTTGAGCTTCGAGAAGTCGCGCTTGCGGAATTCCTCGTTGTCGAGGAATGCGTTGTACAGCGTGTTGATGCCGGTGATGCCCGTGAACGTCTCGTGGCGGATGATCTTCATCACCATCTTCATGTCGCGCGGGTTCGCGATCAGGATGTTGCGCCCGCCGAGCCCCATGAAGATGAACGCGTTCACCGTCAGCGAATAGATGTGATAGAGCGGCAGCGGCGTGAGCACGGTTTCGACGTCGCCCGACACCTGGTCGGCGATCCACGCCTTCGCCTGCAGCAGGTTCGCGATCAGGTTGCCGTGCGTGAGCATCGCGCCTTTCGCGACGCCGGTCGTGCCGCCGGTGTATTGCAGGAACGCGAGATCGTCGCGCGTGGTCTGCACCGGTTGCGGCGTGCCGCGCGCGCCGAGCGCGAGGGCGGAGCGCAGCCGGATCGCCTGCGGCAGGTGGTAGTCCGGCACGAGCTTCTTCACGTGCTTCAGCACGAAATTGATCAGGCGTCCTTTCGCGTTGAGACCGTCGGCGAGCAGGTCGCCGAGCGCGGTGACGACGATGTGCTTCACCTGCGTTTCCGGCAGCGCGTCCTGCAGCGTGCGCGCGAAGTTCTCGAACACGACGATCGTCTGCGCGCCGCTGTCCTTCAACTGGTGCGCGAGTTCGCGCGCGGTGTAGAGCGGATTCACGTTGACGACGATCGCGCCGGCCTTCAGCGTGCCGAACAGCGCGACCGGATACTGGAACGTGTTCGGCAGCATGATCGCGACGCGGTCGCCGGGCTTCACGCCGAGGCTTTGCAGATACGACGCGAATGCGTCGACCTTCTGCGCGAGCGTGCGATAGGTCATCGACGCGCCGGCGCTGACATACGCGACGCGGTCGGCGAAGCGGGTCGTGCATTCGTCGAAGAACTGCACGAGCGACGCGTATTGCGTGACGTCGATCTCGTGCGGGACGCCGGGCGGGTACGACGCGTACCAGATGGCGTCGGTGTTCGGCGGAAGCTGGGCCGAGGTGGTTGCTGCGGATGATGACATGACGTGTCTCCGGTCTTGGCGCTCGGCGCGGGTCGGCGCGTCAGCGCCAGCCCATGCCCCGTGCTTCGCGGCCGGCCGGCGCGGGCGTCTCGACGCCGCGCCTGACCGTGCGTATCAATCAAATCGTGAACAGGAAGCCGCGCGTGGCCTCGCGCGTTCAGTTCGTGGAATGCAGCGTTGCCGCCTCGGCGGCCGTCGCGCCCGACTGCGGCAGCCCGAACGCTTCGCTGGCGTCGGCATCGTCGAGCACCGCCGCGAAGATCGACAGTTGCGCGCTGTCTGGCATCGGCGCTTTCAGCGCGGCGACGATCAGCGACGACAGCCGCGCGATCATCTGCACGTCGTTCATCGTGCGGCCTTGCGAGAATTCGTCGATCAGGCTTTCGGTTTCGGCACCCGCGAGCGCGCCGGACAGCGCGCCGATCGCGAAGTGCAGCCGCCAGCCGAGTTCGGTGCGCGGCAGGTGCGGCAGCGCGCGCTGGAACGCATCGAAGAAGCGGCCCGCGACGCTCGCGTAGTGCGCGGTCAGGAAGTTGCGGACGAACGGCGAAGGGTCGGTATACGCGCGGCCGATCAGCCGGAGGAACCCGGGCCCGCCGCGTTCGGGATCGCGCGAGGCCTTCAGCGCCGGAATGAACATCGCGCCGAGCACGTGCTCGCAGGTGATGTGGGTGCCGAGCTGCGCGTCGAAGCGGTCGAGGATGCCGAGGCGCTCCTGGTTCAGCTGATCGAGCCGGCGCGACAGCATCGCGTGGATCAGCGCTTCCTTGCTGCCGAAGTGGTAGTTGACCGCGGCGAGGTTGACCGCCGCGCGCGAGGTGATCTGGCGCATCGACATCGCCTCGAAGCCGTGTTCGATGAACAGATCCTCGGCCGCATCGAGAATGCGCGCCTTCGTCCCGCCGGTCTGCCGCGTGCCGGATGACCGCGCCCCGGACGGCCGTCCCGCCGATGGCCGCCCCTCCTGACTTACTGCCATGTTCCGCCTCCCATGCCGGTTTCCCGGCCGCGAACAGGTGATTTGATTATCTGATTCAAACAGTCGTTTTCATTAAGATAAAAAAACGCGGGCGGCGCGGGCAAGCGCGGCGTCTGGACCAATTCCTCTAGTTCGATGTGCAGGTGCGGAAAGCGCGGCACCCGCTCACGGCGGGGCGGGGCGCGCGCGATGATGCGGTGCCGCAACGCGCGGGTTCACCCGACGGTGCTACGCGTATTGACCGATTGCGTCATGTCGATGCCGCGCCGTTCGCGGCTGAACAGGATCAGCACGGCGATCGCGACGGCCACGATGCCGGCCACGAGCGCGAGCGCGAAGCCGTAGTTGTTGCCGTTCGACACGGCGAGTGATGCCTGCATCGTCGCGTTGCCCGACGCGAGCAGGTTACCGAGCTGGTAGACGACGCCGGGGAAGGTGGCCCGGATCTCGTCGGGCGAGATCTCGTTCAGGTGAACCGGTATTACGCCCCACGCGCCCTGTACCGAGATCTGCATCAGGAACGCGCCGGCGGCGAGCGCGACCGGGCCGCTCGAGAACGCCCACAGCGGCAGCACCGGCAGCGCGATCAGCGCGGCGATGAAGATCGCGCGGCGCCGGCCGAGCCGCTCGGAGATCGTGCCGAACGACAGGCCGCCGACGATCGCGCCGATGTTCAGCACGATCGTGATCCAGGACACGGTATGCGGATCGAAGTGATGCTGTTCGCGCAGGAAGGTCGGATAGAGATCCTGCGTACCGTGCGAGAAGAAGTTGAACGCGGTCATCAGCACGATCGCGTAGATCGTGAGTTTCCAGTTCTGTTTCAACGTGGCGCCAAGGCTCGGGCGCGGGCGCTTCTCCATCTGTTTCCATGCCGGCGATTCGGGCACGTGCGCGCGCACGTACAGCACGAGCAGCGCGGGCAGCACGCCGACCATGAACATCCCGCGCCAGCCGATGTATTGGTAGAACAGGCCGAACACGACCGACGCGAGCAGATAACCGCTCGGATAGCCGGCCTGCAGCAGCCCGGACACGAAGCCGCGCGCATGCGTCGGCACGGTTTCCATCGTCAGCGCGGAGCCGACGCCCCATTCGCCGCCCATCGCGATGCCGAACAGCGCGCGCAGCACGAGCAGCGCGGTCAGGCTCGGCGCGAAACCCGACGCGAGTTCGAGCAGCGAATAGCACGCGATGTTGACCATCAGCGTCGGGCGGCGGCCGAAGCGGTCGGCGAGCCGGCCGAAGATCAGCGCGCCGAGCGGGCGCATCGCGAGCGTCAGCGTGAGCGCGAACGCGACGGCGGGAATCGTCGACGCGAACTCCGCGGCGATGTCCTTCAGCACGAAAACCATCAGGAAAAAATCGAACGCATCGAGCGTCCAGCCCAGGTAGGCGGCGATCGTGACGTTGCGTTGCTCGCGGGTCCAGCTCATGTCCGGGGTCTCCTCGTTGGCTTGCGCGCTCACGATGTGCATGCGGATGCCGGCCCGGCTCGCGCGCGGCGCGGGAGGCATTGATCGAGTGTAGGCTTCCGCGTCGCGCGATGTGGGGCGCGATAGCGCCGAATCGGGAATAATCCCTACGAAATGCACTGTTTCGGAAACGGAAACGGAGCCGCGCGAGGCACGCGTCAGGACTCTGTATCATTCCGGAAGGCTGTTTGTATCAATTCTGTAATGCGCTCGATGCGCATCGCCCCCGTATCAGGAGTCCAGATGAACGACCGTTCCGCCGACCCGTTGCCCGTGCTCGAAACCGCGCGGCTGTGGCTGCGTCCGCGCGTGCTGGCCGATCTCGATGCGTGCATCGAGATGGATCGCGATCCCGAGGTCACGCGCCACATCGCGGGCCCGTGGCACGACCCCGTCGAGCATCGTCGCTTCGTCACGCACCGGATCACGTGCGACTATCCGCCGGGCCTCGGCTACTGGTCGATCTTCGAGAAGGCCGCACCCGAGGTGTTCATCGGCTGGATCCTGCTGATTCCCGATTACAAGGACGGATCGCGCGACGTCGAGATCGGCTGGCGGCTGGTGCGTGCGACGTGGGGGCGCGGCATCGCGAGTGAAGCCGCGGCGGCCGTCGTGCGGCACGCGTTCGACACCGTGCGCCTGCCGCGCGTGATCGCCGATATCGCGGAGGCCAACAGCGGCTCGCTGAATGTGGCGCGCAAGCTCGGCATGCGGCGCGTGAGCGTCGTGCACGACGGCATTCCTTACATTCGTCACCGCCTCGAACGCAACGATTTGCGGGCGTAGCGTGGCGTCGTGCGTGCGGCAAGTGTCAGAGAGGGTCAACCGGACGCGCATCGCGGTGATGACGGATTAACGGCGCGCGCGATCCGGAGTATCGTTGCCGGAATTTCGCAACATGGGGTACGACCATGGCACTCGGCACCGACGTTCATCTCATTCCCGTCAGGCTCGACGCGCTGCGTCCGACCCAGATGACGGTGGGCTACCGCGAAGTCAAGGCGAAGCGCAAGCACTGGAAGGCGCTGAACAAGCGCGCCCGCAAGGCCGCGATCGAATCGCACTGGTTCCCGGCCGTCCTCGGCCCGGACGGGCTGCACTACATCACCGATCACCATCATCTCGGCCTCGCGCTGATCGAGGAGGGCGAGTCGCGCGTGAACGCGATGCTGCTGAAGGATCTGTCGTGGCTCGACGACACGATCTTCTGGCGGATGATGGAACACAACCAGTGGGTGCATCCGTTCGGCCCGGACGGCTCGCGGCGCGACTATGCGCATTTGCCGAAGGCGCTGACGGGGCTCGAGGACGATCCGTACCGCAGCCTCGCCGGCGAGCTGCGCACGGCGGGCGGGTACGCGAAGGACGCGACGCCGTTCAGCGAATTCCTGTGGGCCGACTATCTGCGCCAGCACGTGTCGCTCGACCAGATCCGCAAGAATTTCGCGAAGGCGCTCGATGTCGCGCTGCATCGTGCGCACGACCAGGATGCGCGCTATCTGCCCGGCTGGTCGGGCGTGATCGCCGTCAAACCCTGACCGGCCCACGGCGCCGACCGCCTCATGACGACCGCCCCGATCCGCCCCGACGCCGGCCCCCAACATCCGGACCATTTCGCGGCGCTCGACACGCCGCCGGCACCGCGTACGCAACGGATCGGCCTCGATGCGCTGGCCGGCCTGTCGATTGCCGGCCTGCTGATTCCCGAGGCGGTCGCGTATGCGGGGCTCGCGAACCTGCCGCCGCAGGCCGGCCTGATCGCGCTGCTGTCGGGGCTCGTCGTCTATGCGCTGACGGGCAGCAGCCGCTTCGCGATCGTGTCGTCGACGTCGTCGTCGGCCGCGGTGCTCGCCGCGACCGTGCTCGCCGAATCGGGGATGGCGCTCGCCGCGCAGCTCGCGCTGGCGGCGGCGCTCGTCGCGATGACGGGCGTGCTGTTCATCCTGGCCGGCGTCGCGCGGCTCGGCGGCATGTCGGATTTCGTCGCGCGGCCCGTGCTGCGCGGCTTCACGTTCGGCCTCGCGCTGACGATCGTCATCAAGCAGCTACCGAAGATTCTCGCGATTGCCGTGCAGCACGGCGATGCGCCCCACGTCGCGCTCGATTTGATCACCGGCGCGCCGCACGCGAATCTCGCGAGCGTCGTGCTCGGCGCGACCGCGCTCGCGCTGCTGTTCGTGCTCGGCCGCGGCGCGCGCGTGCCCGCGACGCTCGTCGTGATCGTGCTGTCGATCGCGGCGGGTTACGCGATCGACTGGCAGCGGTACGGAATCGCGATCGTCGGCCATATCGACTTCCGGCACCTCGAATTCGGGTTGCCGCATCTCGGCCGCAACGCATGGATGCAGACGGTCGAGCTCGCGTTCGCGCTGATGCTGATCCTGTATGCGGAGTCGTACGGATCGATCCGCAACTTCGCGCTGAAGCACGGCGATACCGTGTCGCCGAACCGCGACCTCGTTGCGCTCGGCTGCGCGAATCTCGTGTCGGGCCTGCTGCACGGGATGCCGGTCGGCGCCGGCTATTCGGCAACGTCGGCGAACGAGGCGGCCGGCGCGCAGTCGCGCTTCGCGGGAATGTGGGCGGCCGGCGTGGTCGCGCTGATCGTCTGGCTGCTGCTGCCGCAGCTCGCGCGCACGCCCGAGCCCGTGCTCGCGGCCATCGTGATCTTCGCGGTCAGCCATTCGCTGCATCCGTCCGTGTTCCGGCCGTACTGGGCCTGGCATCGCGACCGGCTCGTCGTGATCGCGGCACTGCTCGCGGTGCTCGTGCTCGGCGTGCTGCACGGGCTGCTCGCGGCCATTGGCGTGAGCCTGCTGCTGACGCTGCGCAAGCTGTCCGAGCCGAACGTCAGCGTGCTCGGCCGGCTGCGCGACAGCCACGATTTCGTCGACGTCGCGAGCCATGCCGATGCGAAGCCGGTGCCGGGCGTGCTGATCGTGCGGCCCGAGGCGCAACTGTTCTTCGCGAATGCGGACCGGATGCTCAATCGCGTGCGGGCGCTGATGAAGGCTGCACCGGACACGCATACCGTGATGTTGAGCCTCGAGGAAACGCCGGATGTCGACGGCACGACGATCGAATCGTTGCGCACGTTCGCGGCCGAATGCGCGGCCCGCGGGCTGCGGCTCGCGCTCGTCCGGCTCAAGACGCACGCGCTGCATGCACTGCGCCGCGCGGCGGACGATACGCTGCACGACGATGCGATGTCGGAACTGAGCGTCGACGAGAGCCTGCAACTGCTGCAGGCCGGCCGTCCGCCGGACGGCAGCGACGGCACGGCCGCCGCGTGAGGGCTGCATGACGGCGCGGCGCGTCGGCGCCGTCTAGTGCGACAGCGCGGCGCCGGCGCTGCGACCGATCATGTCGGCCACTTCCGCGGCCGTCGGCGCATACGCGCCCGCATGCGCACAGGCGACGGCCGCGCACGCGGCCGCGTAACGCAGATGCTCGGCGGCTGACGCATCGGGTCGAGCAAGCTGGCTCGCGAGCCAGCCGCCGATGCTCGCATCGCCGCAGCCGACCGTGTCGGCGACCGCGGTCGGGAACGCGGGCTGGAACAGCTCGGTATCGCGATGCAGCAGTTGCATGCCGGTTGCGCCGCGCGTGACGAGCATCGTCGCGGCGGGCGCCCACGCGCGCAGTTGCGCGAGCGCGGCCGCTTCGTCGAGTTCGGGAAACAGCCCGCGCAGATCCTCGTCGGAGACCTTGATCCAGTCGGCCAGCGCGGTCAGGCGGCGCAGCGTGTCGCGATACGACGGCGCGGCCATCGGTGCGCGGAAGTTCGGGTCGAACGAGATCCGCTTGCCGGCCGCCCGCGCGGCTTGCGCGAGTTCGATCAGGCGCGCTGCGAGCGGCTCGCGCACGACGCCGAGCGAGCCGACGTGCACGATCTCGGCCGCGTCGAACGCGCCGGCCGGCAAGTCGGCCGGATCGAACGCGAGATCGGCGCTGTTTTCGCCGATGAAGAAATAGTGCGGCGGCTGCTTCGATACGACCATCGCGAGGAGCGGCGCGCGGTCGACCTGCCGGATGAAGCGCATGTCGAGCCCCGCATCGGCGCTCTTGCGCATCAGCTCGTCGCCGAAAGTGTCGCGGCTGACCGTGCCGGCGAAGGCCGTCGGCACGCCGAGTCGCGCCCCGACGCGCGCGACGTTCCAGCACGAGCCGCCGGCGACGCTGTGCCAGTGCTGTGCGTCGTCGCGGATGAAATCGGTCAGCGCTTCGCCGAAAACGATCAGGCGGGGAAACGTCGTCGTCATGTGGAAACCTTGTGCCGCGGCGTCGCGCGCGGCCGTACAGCGGTTGATCTGAACAGGCGGCAGTACCGGCCGTCGCGCGCGGCGACGCGGCCCGGCGCCGCCCGGCTCGCAGACGGGCGGCGCGCTCGGCGCGATCAGCGCGGGGAGCTCCAGCCCTTGTAGGTCTTCACGTTGTCGCGCGTGACGAGCGTCGGCTCGATCAGGATCATCGGATTGGCCGGCTTCTGGCCGTTCATGATCCCGTAGCCGACGTTGACCGCCTGCTGCGCCATCGCCCACGGATCCTGGCTCGACGACGCCTGCACGAGCGTGTTCGACTTGAGCGCGACCTCGATGTCGGGCGCGCCGTCGACCGACGTGATCACGATGTTCGGGCGGTTCAGCTGTTTCGCCGCGAGATCGCTGCCGATCGCCTGCGGGTCGTTGATCGTGAACACGCCGTCGAGCTTCGGAAAGCGCGTCAGGTAGCCCTGCATCGCGTTCATCCCGCCTTCGCGCGAGCCCTTGCCGTCCTGGTCGCTCGACAGCAGCTTGATGCCGGCGTTTTTCGCAAGCACGGCCTTGCAGCCGTTCACGCGATCGATCACGGCCGACACCTGCGGGCCGTTCTCGATGATCACGTTGCCCTTGCCGTTCAGCTTCTTCGCGAGGTAGTCGCACGCGAGCTCGCCGGCCTTCACGTTGTTGGTCTGCACGGTCGCGTTCGCGCCGGCCGCCGCGACGTCCACCGCGACGACCGTGATGCCGGCCGCCTGCGCCTTCTTCACCGCCGGCTCGATCGCCTTCGGGTCGGTCGCGTTGAGCAGGATCATGTCGACGTGCGCGGAGATGAAGTTGTCGATCTGCGTGAACTGCTTGTTCAGGTCGTAGTCGGCCGAGACGGCCGTGACCTTCGCATTCGGGTTGAGCTGCTTCGCGCGCGCTTCGGCGCCTTTCACGATCGTGACGAAGTACGGGTTGCCGAGCGACCCGACCGTGACGCCGATCGATTTCAGCGGCTTGTCGGCTGCGTGGGCGGCGGCGGCGCCGAACGCGAGTGCGCAGGCGACGGCGGTCAGGGCGGCGGTGTGCTTGAACATGTCGTTGTGTCTCCGTGAGGTCTGTTGGCGAACGCGCGCAGGAGGACCTGCCTGCGCGCCGATGGTTGAATGGTCAGGAATGCGCGGTGAGGGAACGGTGTCAGGTACGGGCCGAGTCGCGCTGGCGATAGCGGTCGAGGGCGACCGCGCCGATGATCACGAGCCCCTTGATGATGTACTGCCAGATGTCGGACACGCCGAGCAGCACGAGGCCGTTGGTCAGCACCGCGATGATCAGCGCGCCGATCAGCGTGCCGACGATCGACCCGACGCCGCCGACGAAGCTCGTGCCGCCGAGGATCACCGCGGCGATCGCGTCGAGCTCGTACGACTGGCCGAGCTGCAGGCCGTTGGCCGCATACAGGCGCGCGGCCGACATCACCGCGCCGAGGCCGGCGAGCAGGCCCGACGCCGCATATACGAACATCTGGATCGCCCGTACGTTGATGCCCGACAGCCGTGCGGCTTCCGGGTTGCCGCCGACCGAATAGATCCGCATCCCGAGCACCGTGCGGCGCAGGATGAACCACGAGATCGCGATTACCGCGCACGCGATCACGACGAGCCACGGCACGCCGAGGATCGAGCCGTTGCCGATGAACGCGAACGGCAGTTGCGGGTTGAACACGGTCGTGTCGTTGCCGATCAGGCGCGCGACGCCGCGCACGGCGGTCATCGCGCCGAGCGTGACGATGAACGGCGGCAGGCGCAGGAACGAGATCAGTCCGCCGTTGATCGCGCCGAACACGAGGCCGACCGCGAGCGCGAACGGCACGCCGAGCCAGCCCCAGCCGGGAAGGGTCGACGCGATGAGCGCCGCGACGGCCGCGGCGGCGAGCACCGAGCCGACCGACAGGTCGATGCCGCCCGTCAGGATCACGAACGTCATGCCGGCGGCGAGCACGATGTTGATCGACGCCTGCTGCGTGACGATCGACAGGTTCTGCAACGTGAAGAAGCCATCGGTCAGGAAGCCGAAGCCGACGCACAGGACCAGCAGCACCGGCAGCATGCCGGCCGTGCGGATCAGCGATTGCATGCGGGCGCGGTGATCGGCGCCGCGCATCAGGGGCGTGCGGTTGGCGACCGGATGGGCGGTCGCGGAAGCGAGGTTCCGCTGCTTGGTCGGGTTGATCATTTCGGTAACCTGAAAGTGAGAGTGAAATGAAAAGGGCGGGGCTCAGTGCGCGTCGGCCAGTTCGGCCTGCGAGCCGGTGGCGAGCGCGATGATCGCTTCCTGCGTGATCGGCGTATGCGTGTGTCCGCCGAGTTCACCCGCGATCTCGCCCTCGCGCATCACGAGCACGCGATCGGCGACGCCGATGATTTCCGGCAGTTCGCTCGAGATCACGATCACGCCCACGCCGGCACGGGCCAATTCGTTGATGATCCGGTAGATCTCGGATTTCGCGCCGATGTCGACGCCGCGTGTCGGTTCATCGAGGATCAGCACGCGCGGCTTCGTCTCGAGCAGGCGCGACAGCAGCACTTTCTGCTGGTTGCCGCCCGACAGCGCGCCGACGTTGACGTTGGCGTGCGGCACGCGGATCGACAGCGACGCGATCGCGTCGCGCGCCCGTTCGGCGCCGCGCGCGAGGTCGAGCGCGCCGAGCCGCGCATCGCGGTTGCACACCGAGATGTTGATGTTGTCGCGCACGCTCATGTCGAGGAACAGGCCCCGGCGCTTGCGGTCCTCGGTCAGGTAGACGAGGCCCGCGTCGATCGCGTCGCGCGGCGAGTGCGCGCCGAACGTGCGTTCGCCCAGCTTCACGTCGCCGCGCACGCGCGGCTCGGCCCCGAAGATCAGCCGCGCGAGTTCGGTGCGGCCCGCGCCGACGAGGCCGGCGATGCCGAGCACTTCGCCGGCATGCAGATCGAAGCTGCAGCCGCGTACGCGCGCGCCGTCTGCGACGTCGCGGACCGACAGCAGCAGGTGGCCGGGGTCGTACGGCGCGTGTTCCTTCTTGTAGAAACCGGAGATGTCGCGCCCGACCATCATCGCGACGAGCCGCTCGGCCGACAGCGACGCGCGTTCGAGCGTGCCGACGTACGTGCCGTCGCGCAGCACCGATACGCGGTCGGACAACTCGTAGATCTCCGCCATCCGGTGGCTGATGTAGATGATCGCGAGACCTTCCTCGCGCAACTGGCGGATCAGGCGGAACAGGTGCTCGGTTTCGCGCGACGACAGCGGCGTGGTCGGCTCGTCCATCACGAGGATGCGGGCGCGGGTGTGTACGGCGCGCGCGATTTCGACGAGCTGCTGTTCGGCGATCGACAGCGTGTCGACGAGCGTGTCGGGCCCGAACGGCGCGCCCAGGCGTGCGAGCACGTCCTGGCAGCCGCGCGCCATCGCCGCGCGGTCGATCGTGCCCCAGCGCCGGTTGCCGCGGCGCAGTTCGCGGCCGACGTAGATGTTTTCCGCGACGGTCAGGTTCGGCGACAGGCACAGCTCCTGGTAGATCACCGCGACGCCGGCATCGCGCGCGGCGAGCGGGCCGTCGATGTCGATGCGTTGGCCGTCGATCAGGATCTCGCCGCCGGCGTCGGCGCGGTACGCGCCCGACAGAATCTTCATCAGCGTCGATTTGCCCGCGCCGTTCTCGCCCATCAGCGAATGGATCTCGCCCGGATAGACGGTCAGGCTGACGTTGTCGAGCGCGCGGACGGCCGGGAACGTCTTGCTGATCCCGCGCATCTCGAGCAACGGACGGGGCGACTCAGATCGCGACATGGTTGACCTCCTGCGAGTCGGTGCGGGCGCCCTTGAGGATGCCGGCCCGCGGGGAGAAGTTGAAAAACATCGGCAGCGTGGCGGCGCCGATCGCGCCGGCGTCGGCGCCGAACGTGCCGCGCACGAGCACGGGCGTGCCGCGCGCTTCGGGTGCGGTCGCCACGAGCGCCGCGCGCAGCCGGCTCGTGACCGCGTCGAGCAGGCCCGCGTCGGTGTCGGCGTCGAGCACGACCACCGGCGCGTCGATCACGCACAGCACCGCGCGCAACGCCGGTGCGAGCGCGTCGACGCAGTCGTCGATCCATTCGTCGACGGCCGGCAGGCCGCGCGCGATGCAGGCTTCGAGATCGGCGCGGTTCTCGACCGTCTCGCCGTGATGGCGCAGGTGGCGCACGAGCGCATGCAGCGAGGCGCGCGCGAGCAGGATGTCCCACGGGCCGCGCGGCGGCGGCGCGGAGGCCAGCCGGCTCGGCGGCACCGGAATCACCGCGATGTCGCCCGCATTGCCGGTCACGCCGCGCAGGCAGTCGCCGTCGATCGCGATGCCGCCGCCGATCGCCGGCCCGATGAACAGGTAGACGAAGTCGTCGCACTGCCGGCCATATCCGTAGAACAGTTCGGCGATCGCGGCCGCGTTGCCGTCGTTTTCGCCGAACACGGGCAGCGACAGCGTGCGGCCGAGGTCGGACGCGAAGTCGACGTCTTCCCACGCGCGGAACGTGTCGGGTGCGAGGCCGAGTTCGCGCATCCACGCGCCGAGGTTGTACGGCTGCGCGACGCCGATGCCGGTCAGACGCGCGCGTTCATGGTCGGGGAGCAGGGCCTGCATTGCGTCGATGTCGTGACGGACGATCTCGAGCACGTCGGCGGGCGGCGGCAGCAGCGTGTCGTGAGAGCGGCGGCCGAGCACGTCGCCCGCGAAATTGACGAGCGCCGTCTCGATGCGCATCCGGTCGAGATGGACGCCGATGCCGAATGCACCGCGCGGATCGAGGCGGATCAGCGAAGCGGGTTGGCCGCGCTGGCCTTCGGTGCGACCCGCGAATTCGATCAGCTTCGCGTCGGCGAGCGCCCCGATGATGCTGCCGACCGCCGTGCCCGTCATGTTCGCGAGACGCGCGAGGTCGGCCTTCGACGCGCTGCCGGCGCGGCGCAGCGTCTTCAGCAGCAGGCGCTCGTTGTAACGGCGCACGTTGGCCGAATTGCTTCCCTGGCCGAAGTGCGGGCTTCTCATGGCGTCTCCTTCCATGTCGCACCGCTCGGCGGCGCATTAAATAAATCACGTTGATTTATTTAACCGCGTGAGGGACGGCCTGTCAGCCTAGGGAAATCCCGGTTTTTCTACGACGGAGGGTTCGCGTGGGGCGGAGTGACGTGAAGGGGCCGAATGCAGTCGTGTGCCGATCGACGGTACGTGAGGCGGGGAGAGGGAAGATACGCGATACGGAGATTCCGTAAGCGCGCCCGGTGCTGGGCGCCGGAAATGAAAAAAGGTCGGCAAAAGCCGACCTTTTTTATAAATCGAGTGGTGCCCAGGAGAGGACTCGAACCTCCACGATGTTGCCACCGCTAGGACCTGAACCTAGTGCGTCTACCAATTCCGCCACCTGGGCACGTTTCGCTTGCTGCAGTGCGAAGACCGCTATTCTAGCGTGCCGGGAGAATCTGTCAATAGAATTTGAGGGGCGGACGAAAATATTAATCTGGCGGCGTGATTGTCCTGCGCGGGAGGGCGTGCGAGCCGCGACGACCTCCGAGTGTGATGTTGGGAGGCGATACGTCGACGCGAGCGCACATATTTATTTGAGCGCCGGAAATGAAAAAAGGCCGGCAAAAGCCGACCTTTTTTACAAATCAAGTGGTGCCCAGGAGAGGACTCGAACCTCCACGATGTTGCCACCGCTAGGACCTGAACCTAGTGCGTCTACCAATTCCGCCACCTGGGCACGTTTCGCTTGCTGCAGTGCGAAGACCGCTATTGTAGCGTGCTGACGAAGTCTGTCAACACAATTTCATCCGGCACGCTAAAAATACTGCGCACCTTGCGGAACCGACCGTCACCCGCCGATCGGCTCCGCGCGCTTCGTCGCAAAATTCCAGCGCTGCGCCTGGTCCGTATCGACGCGAGCGGGTAGCAGTCCGGCCGCCAGAAACGTGTCCGCGATCTTCTGTTGTTCGCCGAAGTTTTGCGGGGCCACCGCGCGGACCACGTAGCTGCGTCGCGCATTCGCACGTGCGATCGTCGTGGCATCGAGTCCCCAGATCGGTGCGAGCGTGGTCGCGGCCTCCTGCGGATGGTCGCGCAGCCACGTACCGGCCAGCGACAACTGGTCGAACAGGATCTGGACGACGTCGGGGCGCGCCGCGGCAAAGCTGCTCGATGCGAGGTAATAGCGCTGGTACGACGCGAGTCCGTTGCCGTCGGCCAGAATCCGCACGTTGGGATTCCGGTCGACTGACGCGACATAGGGATCCCACGTGATCCATGCGTCCACGCTGCCGCGCTCGAATGCTGCGCGGCCGTCAGCGGGCGTCAGGTAATGGATCGCCACATCGGCAGGCGCGAGCTTCGCGCGGGCGAGCGCGGCAAGCAGCAAGTAGTGGCTGCCGGCTGCCTTCGTGACCGCGATGCGTCGGCCCTTGAGATCGGCAAGCGTGCGCAGCGGGCTGTCCTGCTTGACGACGATTGCCTGCGCCTTCGGCGAGGGCGCCTCCTGCGCGATGTACACGAAACGCGCATGCGCGGCCTGCGCGAAGACCGGGACCGTATCGGCCACGTCGGCGCTGAAGTCGACGGCGCCGACGTTGAGCGCTTCGGTCAGCGGCAATCCGCTCGCGAATTCGTGCCATGACACGCGCAGGCCGAGCGGCGTCAGCGCCTGCTCGAGCGTGCCGCGCGTCTTGAGTAGCGTGATCAGCGTCGACGACTTCTGGTAACCGATGCGCAGGGTGGCCGGCGCGTTCTCGGCGTGCGCGCGGACGCCGGCGGCAGTGAGGCCCGCGGCCAGCATCGCGCGCGCGAATGCGCGGCGGTTCATCGACGTCATGAAGGGGGCTCCTCGTTGGATGCGTTGAAAGCGAGGCGGCTAACGTAACAACGGGGACGACGATTGATAACCGATAAATTCTGCTATCGATCGGAGCGGCCGACATAAGGGCAGGGGACGGACGCTCGCGACGCAAGCGCGGAAATGAAAAAAGGCCGGCAAAAGCCGACCTTTTTTATAAATCAAGTGGTGCCCAGGAGAGGACTCGAACCTCCACGATGTTGCCACCGCTAGGACCTGAACCTAGTGCGTCTACCAATTCCGCCACCTGGGCACGTTTTGCAGTAGCTGCTTGCTGCAAAGAAGCGAAATTATAGCGCCCCAATTATTCCTGTCAACACTTTTTTGCGATGCATCGCAAACCGGCCGCCGACGCCCGCGCCGGCGGCATTCCGGTCATTTGGCGACACAGGCGGGTGATAGAATGACCCGCCGCCGTCAATATAGAACTGTCTGACGGACACCTCTATGTTGATGCCGTGCACCATCAGTCAACGCAACGAGAACAATCATCGACAAACCCTTGAGCAAATATCCGTACCCCATTCCGAGCCGTGAAGAGATTCTCGGCGTGCTGCGTACGAGCGACGCGCCGCTGGCCGCCAACGACATCGCCGAAGCACTGTCGATCAAGCGTCAGGAGCGCGAGGGGTTCTTCCGGCGTGTCGCCGCGATGGAGCGCGACGGCCAGATCCGCCTCGACAAGCGTGGCCACTACCAGTTGACCCATCCGTCGAATTTCGTCGCCGGGCGCGTGCAGGGGCATCGCGACGGCTACGGGTTCGTGATCCGCGACGACGGCCAGGACGATCTGTTCTTGCCGAACGGCGAAATGCAGAAAGTGATGCACAACGACCGCGTGCTCGCGCGGATCGTCGGCTACGATCGCCGCGGCCGGCCGGAAGGGCATGTCGTCGAAGTCACGGACCGCGCGAACAAGCGCGTGATCGGCCGTCTGCTGAACGAGAACGGCGCGCTGATCGTCGCGCCGGAAGACAAGCGCATCGGCCACGACATCCTGATCACGCAGAACGTGAAGAAGGCGAAGGTCGGGCAGGTCGTCGTCGTCGAGCTGACCGATTTCCCGAGCCGCCATTCGCAGCCGCTCGGCCGTGTCGTCGAAGTGCTCGGCGATATCGACGATCCGGGCATGGAAATCGAAATCGCGGTGCGCAAGTACGGCGTGCCGCACGAATTCAGCCAGCCGGCGCTCGACGAAGCCGCCGCGCTGCCCGACAAGGTGCGGCCGGCCGACCTGCGTTTCCGCGTCGACCTGCGCGACGTGCCGCTCGTGACGATCGACGGCGAGGACGCGCGCGACTTCGACGACGCCGTCTACTGCGAGCCGGTCAAGGTCGGCCGCGGCGACGGCTTCCGGCTGATCGTCGCGATCGCCGACGTGTCGCACTACGTCCAGCCGGGTACCGGGCTCGACGCCGACGCGCTCGAGCGCAGCACATCGGTCTACTTCCCGCGCCGCGTGATCCCGATGCTGCCGGAGAAGCTGTCGAACGGTCTCTGTTCGCTGAATCCGCAGGTCGATCGCTGCGTGCTCGCATGCGACATGGTGATCACCGCGCGCGGCGAGATCAAGGCCTACCAGTTCTACCCGGCCGTGATCCATTCGGCGGCGCGCCTCACGTACACCGAAGTCGCGGCCGTGCTGTCGAACACGAAGGGGCCGGAGGCCGCGCGCCGCGCGGACCTGCTGCCGCACCTGCAGGACCTGTACGGCGTCTACAAGTCGCTGTTCGCCGCCCGTCAGAAGCGCGGCGCGATCGACTTCGACACGACCGAGACCTACATCGTCTGCAACTCGCAGGGCAAGATCGAGCAGATCGTGCCGCGCCAGCGTAACGACGCGCACAAGCTGATCGAGGAATGCATGCTGGCCGCGAACGTCTGCGCGGCCGATTTCCTGAAGCGCAACAAGCATCCGGGCCTGTACCGCGTGCACGCGGGGCCGACGCCGGAGAAGCTCGAGAACCTGCGGGCGTTCCTGCGCGGCATGGGCCTGTCGCTCGGCGGCGGCGACAAGCCGCACGCGAGCGACTACGCGGCGCTGATGGCGCAGATTCGCGACCGTCCGGACGCGCAGATGCTGCAGCCGATGCTGCTGCGCTCGATGCAGCAGGCCGTCTACAGCCCGGACAACATCGGCCACTTCGGCCTGGCGTACGAGGCATACGCGCACTTCACGAGCCCGATCCGTCGCTATCCGGACCTGCTCACGCACCGCGCGATCTACGCGATCCTGTCGGGCAAGAAGTACACGCCGAAGGCGCCGGAAGGCTTCGAGTTGAACACCGCGTTGTCGCCGCGCGCCCGCGCGATGCAGCAGGCCGACGACGAAGCGCGCGGCCGCTCGCGCTCGAACACCGCGATCTGGGAAGAGCTCGGCCTGCACTGCTCGGCGAACGAGCGCCGTGCGGACGAAGCGTCGCGCGACGTCGAGGCGTGGCTCAAGTGCTACTTCATGCGCGACAAGCTCGGCGAGGAGTACGGCGGGATGGTGAACGGCGTGACGTCGTTCGGCATCTTCGTGCAGCTCGACACGCTGTTCATCGAAGGCCTCGTGCACGTGACGGAACTCGGCTCGGACTATTTCCAGTACGACGAGATCAAGAACGAGCTGCGCGGCGAACGCACGGGCATCCGCTATCGTCTGTCGGATCGCGTGCGCGTGCAGGTGAGCCGCGTCGATCTCGATGCGCGCAAGATCGATTTCCGCCTCGTGCGCGATACGCCGGTGAAGGCGCCGCGTCCGTCGCCCGCGCCGGCTGCCGGCGTCGATCGCAACGGCAACGGCAACGGCAATGGCCCGCGCGTGCGCGCGCTGCCGCCGGTCGAGGAAACCGTGCCGCGTCGCAAGAAGGCCGCGAGCGCGCCGAGCGTCGCGGTGCAGGAGGCGCGCGCCGCGCGTGGCGCCGCGAAGAAGAAGGGCGGTGGTGGCGCGCCGGCGAAGCCGACCGCGAAGAAGACCCGCGCCCGCAAGAAGTATTGAGCGTTCGGGGCGGCGTACGCGCACGCCCTGCAGTATCGAGAGACGCCGCGTCACCGGTCATCGGCCGGCCACGCGGCGCTTTCCTTTTCCATGGATCGCGGCTGCGCACGTCGCGCGACCGCACGTTTGATCGAAGGTTGTTCCAGTCATGTCACGTCTGAAGGTTCTTTACGGTTTTCATGCGGTGACCGCACGTTTGCGGCACGATGCATCGACGGTTGCGGAGGTGCTGTACGACCAGACGCGCCGCGACCGCCGCATGCAGGAGTTCCTGCACGCCGCGAAGGAAGCGGGCGTGCGGCTGATCGCAGCCGACGAAACGCGCCTGTGGGGCCTCGCGCACACCGAGCGTCACCAGGGCGTCGTCGCGCGCGTCGAGGACATGCCGCTTGCGCAGAACCTGTCCGAGCTGCTCGACGGCATCAACGGGCCCGCGCTGCTGCTCGTGCTCGACGGCGTCACCGATCCGCACAACCTCGGCGCATGCCTGCGGGTGGCCGATTCGGCCGGCGCGCACGCGGTGATCGCGCCGCGCGACCGGGCGGTCGGGCTGAACGCGACCGCCGCCAAGGTCGCGAGCGGTGCGGCCGATACGGTGCCGTACATCACGGTGACGAACCTCGCCCGCGCACTGCGCGAGCTGAAGGAAGCCGGCGTGTGGATCATCGGCACGTCGGACGAGGCGCCGGCGACGCTCTACGAAACGAAGCTCGACGGCCCGGTCGCACTCGTGATGGGCGCGGAAGGGGAAGGGATGCGCCGGCTCACGCGCGACACCTGCGACGAAGTGATGAGCATCCCGATGGCCGGCAGCGTCGAAAGCCTGAACGTGTCGGTCGCGAGCGGCGTGTGCCTGTACGAAGCCGTGCGCCAGCGGCGCGTGAAGGGCTGACCCCGGGGCCGACCCGACCCGTCCCGCGCGCGATGCGCGGGCGTCGAATGACCCGAACGACGCGTGCCGCGAAGCAAGGCGGCACGCGGTTCTCCGGAACCCGCGACCGATGACCCTGTTCCGCGTTGGCGTCTCCTGCACCGTGCTCGGCCTGCTGGCGGCCTGCACGTCGCCGTCGCTCGTCGAACGCGGCACCTACTACGCCGATACGAGCCTGCATGCGCGCGGTGCGGATTCACGGATCCGCTTTCTCGTGATGCATTACACCGAAAGCGACGAGACGAAATCGCTGCGCACGCTGACCGGCGATTCGGTCAGCGTGCATTACGTCGTCCCGCCGCAGCCGCGCACCGAGCGCGGCATGCCCGTCGTCTACCAGCTCGTTCCGGAGGCGCAGCGTGCGTGGCACGCGGGCATCAGCGAGTGGCAGGGCACGACCGAGCTGAACGCGGTGTCGATCGGCATCGAGAACGTGAACCGCGGCCCGCTCGATCCGCAGCATCGCACCTGGCAGCCGTATTCGCCCGAACAGGTCGACGCGCTGACCCGCCTGGCGAAGGACATCGTCGCGCGCTACGGGATTGCGCCGACGCGCGTGGTCGGGCACAGCGACATCGCGCCGCAACGCAAGATCGATCCCGGCCCGCTGTTCCCATGGCATGCGCTCGCGCAAGCCGGCGTGGGCGCATGGCCGGACGACGCGACCGTCGCCGCGCGGCTCGGCGGCCGCGACCCGCATGCGCCGGTCGACGTGCGCGACCTGCAGCTCAAGCTCGCGCGCTACGGCTACGACGTGCCGACCGACGGCGTGCTCGACGCGCGCACGCGGCGCGTGTTCGCGGCGTTCCAGATGCATTTCCGGCCGTCCGATTACGCGGGCAATCCGGATGCCGAAAGCGACGCGATCGCGCAGGCGCTGCTCGACAAGTACTTCCCCGGCACGCAAGCGGCGGACCACGCGCCGGCGGCCGATACGCGCTGAATACGCGACGCCCCGCACGCCGAAAAACGCGGGGGCGTCCGCCGACTCCGGTAAACTGGCGGTTTTCCGCAATCCCGCAGCATTACCACGCCATGACTCAAGACGAACTCAAACGCCTCGTCGGCCAGGCCGCCGCCGATTACGTGATCCAGAACGTGCCGGAAGGCGCCGTGATCGGCGTCGGCACCGGCTCGACCGCCAACTGCTTCATCGACGCACTCGCCGCCGTCAAGTCGCGCTATCGCGGCGCCGTGTCGAGCTCGGTCGCCACGACCGAACGCCTGAAATCGCACGGCATCAAGGTGTTCGACCTGAACGAGATCGACGCGCTGCAGGTGTACGTCGACGGCGCCGACGAGATCGACGCCGGCGGCGCGATGATCAAGGGCGGCGGCGGCGCGCTCACGCGCGAGAAGATCGTCGCGTCGGTGGCCGACACGTTCGTCTGCATCGCGGACGGCAGCAAGCGCGTGCCGGTGCTCGGCGCGTTCCCGCTGCCGATCGAGGTCGTGCCGATGGCGCGTACGGCGATCGGCCGGCGCGTGACCGCGCTCGGCGGCGTGCCCGTGCTGCGCGTGACGAAGGACGGCGCACCGTACATTACCGACAACGGCAACGAGATCATCGACGTGAAGGGCCTGCAGATTGCCGATCCGCGCGGTTTCGAAGCGCAGGTGAACGCATGGCCGGGCGTCGTGACGGTCGGCCTGTTCGCCGAGCGCGGCGCGAATCTGTGCTTGCTCGGCACGGAAAACGGCGTTGAAACGATCGTTTATCCGGCTGCTTGAATCTGAATGAGAAGCAGTCCGTAATGGCGCGGTAGCGCCGTCATGGATTGAATGTTTAAATCTTGTGTAAACCGGGGTCCGGCAGGCGCGACGCGCTTCCCGGGCCTTTTTTTTAGCCGTATAAATCTACCCCGTTCAAAAGAGGGATAACCCTGTCAGGTGTTTACCAGATAGCGAAATATCCTCGAACTCATCAACTTATAGATCATAAGAACAGAGTAGTAACCAGGGCCGGCGGAACTGCGGAGCAGGTGTTCGCAAATCGACGCACGGGGAGGTGTCATGGAGCAGGGCAAAGACCGGTCACTGGTCGCCAAAGTGATGGATGGGCTTGTCTCGGGTATCGTCGAAGACAAGTATGGCGGCATCTTGCCGCCGCAGGACGTGCTGTCGAAAGAGTTCGATGTGAGCCGCACGGTGATGCGGGAAGCGTTGTCGATGTTGCTTGCGCGCGACATGCTCGACGTGCGTCCGAAAGTCGGTACGCGCGTGCGGCCGATGCGCGACTGGCGGATGATCGACGAAGACGTCGTGAGCTGGCGCTTTCGGGCAAAGCCCGATCCGCAGTTCATGCGCGACGTCATCGAATTCCGGATGCTGATCGAACCACGTGCGACCGCGCAGGCGGCGGTGCGTGCGACGGCGGCCGATATCGCCGGCATTCGCGAAGCGTTCGACGCGTTCAAGGTGCTGCAGCCCGGCGACCCCGGCTACGACACGGCGGACGAGTTGCTGCACACGCGGATCGTCCAGGCGAGCGGCAACCAGTTCTTCCAGCAGATGGCGGCGATCGTGCGCGGGGCCGTGCGTCTCGTGAATCCGCGCGTCGTGCAGAAGGAAGGCGCGCATGACATCGCAGTGAAGGCGCATGCGCGCGTCGTCGATGCGATCGAGCGGCGCGACCCGCGCGAAGCCGAAGCGGCCTCGCTCGCGCTGATCGACTTCAGCGCGGACGAGATTTCGCGCGATTTCTCGGTCGACGTGCCGGTGCGTGCCTGACGCGGCGCGTGTCGTTGCTCATCCTGGTGCCGCCGGGCCGTTTATCATGACGTCCGGCCGGCAGCGTGCCGGCTACCGTCATACGACCGACACGGAAGATCAGGATGAACGACAACGACCATCGCCCGGTGCGCTTCGGCATCGTCGGTGCAGGCAGCATTGCGCGCCGCTTCGCGCAAAGCCTCGCGTACGTGCCGGGCGCCATGCTCGCCGGTGCCTGGGCCCGCCGCGCCGACGCAACGGCCGCCTTCTGCGAGACATACGGCGGCACGCCTGCCGCGAGCCTCGACGCGCTCCTCGCGAGCGATCTCGACGCCGTCTACATCGCGACGCTCCATGACAGTCACGCGCAGTACACGCTGGCCGCATTGGCCGCCGGCAAGGCCGTGCTGTGCGAGAAACCCGCGGCGCTGAACGCCGCGCAACTCGACACGGTGCTGCACGCGGCGCGCGATGCCGGGCTGCTCTTCATGGAGGCGATGAAGCCGCCGTTCTTCCCGCTGTACCGTCAGCTACGTGCGCATCTGCGCGACGATCCGATCGGCGAGATCCGGCTCGTGCGGGCGGGCTGCGCATCGTCGTCGGTGCCGGAGGATCATTCCGTCTATCGCCTGGATCGTGCGGGCGGCGCATTGCTCGATATCGGCATCTACGAGGCGTTCCTGGCCGTCGACTGGCTCGGCGCGGCGCGCGACGTGCAGACGCTCGGCCGCGTCGGCGCGACCGGCGTCGACCTGTTCGCGAGCCTGAACAGCGTGCATGCGAACGGCGGGATCGCGCAGCTCTTTTGCGGGCTCGACGTGATGGGGCGCGGCGACGCGCTGATCGCGGCGGCGGGCGGTCACGTGACGATTCACGAGAAGTGGTGGAACCCCGCGCGTGCGACGATCCGCTACGCGGACGGGCGCACCGTCGAACTCGATGCGCCGGTCGAAGGCGGCGGGCTGAACTACGAAACCGCGCATTTCTGCGACCTGCTGCGCGCGGGCGAAACCGAAAGTCCGATCATGACGCACGATCATTCGCGGCAGATGATCGCGATGACCGATGCGGCGCGCGCCGTGCTCGGCGTGCGCTATTCGGGCGAATAGGCGGGACGGAGGGGCCGGGCCCGCGAGCGCGGCCCGGCGCGACTGCGTGGTTCAGTGCCGCGACGGCAGCGACAGGCGCTTTTCGTACCAGCGCTGCACCCATTCGAGGATCTGGCACAGGATCCAGTACACGGCCGCGGCGGCGAGATAGAGCGGCAGTGGCTGATAGGTCGCCGCGATCACTTCCTGCGCGCTGCGCAGCAGTTCGGTCACGGTGATCACGGACACGAGCGACGTGTCCTTGATCAGGCTGATCAGGCTGTTGGACAGGCTCGGCACCGCGATGCGCAGCGCCTGCGGGCCGATCACGTAGCGCAGCGTCTGCCCCCACGACAGCCCGAGGCTGTACGCGGCGAGCCACTGGCCGCGCGCGATCCCGTTGATCGCGCCGCGCATGCTTTCCGACATGTACGCGGCGACGTTCGCGGACAGCGCGATGACGCCGGCCGGCGTCGGGTCGAGCGAGATGCCGAGGCTCGGCAGCCCGTAATAGATGACGAAGATCTGCACGAGCAGCGGCGTGCCGCGCATCAGGCTCACATACGCGCGAGCCAGCCACGCGAGCGCGTTGACCCAGATGCGTTCGAAGCCGTCGAGCGCCTCGCTTTGCCGGATGCCCATCATCGCGAGCACGACCGCGCCAAGCAGGCCGAACACCATCGACAGCACGGCGAACTTGACGGTCAGTACGGCACCCTGGGCGAGCACCGGCAGCGATTGGACGAGCAGGGACGTTGTCGACATGGAATACGAATCGAATGCGTGCGCGAAAGCGCAATCATAAACCGGACCAATAAAACAAAGGGCGGCATCGTTGCGGATGCCACCCTTTCCGGCCCGCCGTCAGGCGGGAAATGCAGGCGTGCTTACTTGATCGGTTTCGTCACGTCGATGCCGAACCACTTGTCCGAGATCTTCGTGAACGTGCCGTCGGCCTCGAGTTGCGCCATCGCGTCGTCGATCGCCTTCTGGAACTTCGGGTTGCCCTTCTTGAACGGGATGCCGGACGGGTTCGCCGAGCCGACGTTCGCGCCCGGGCGCAGCGGCAGCTGGGAATTCTTCGTCAGGTACGCGAGCATCAGGCGGTCGTTGAGCGCGGCGTCGAGGCGGCCGGCCGCGAGATCGCGCAGGTACTCGGGCGCGCCCGGGTACGTCTTCACGTCGATGCCCGGCACGGATTTCGCCATGTCCATGTAGTTCGTGCCGAGCGCGACGCCGAGCTTCTTGCCCTTCAGGTCTTCCAGCGACTTGAACTGACGCGTGTCGTCCTTGCGCTGGATCAGCTGCGCGGACGAGTACGTGTACGCCGGCGAGAAGTCGAGCGTTTCCTTGCGCTTGTCGGTGATGCCGACCTGGTTGGCGATCACGTCGAACTTGCCGGCCTGCAGGCCGGCGATGATCCCGCTCCATTCGGTCGTCACGAATTCGGCCTTCACGCCGAGCTTCGCCGCGACGGCCTTCGCGATGTCGACGTCGAAGCCGACGAGTTCGCCTTGCGGGCTCTTCGAGTTGAACGGCGGGAACGTGCCTTCGAGGCCGACCCGCAGCGTGCCGCGTTGTTTGACCTGGTCGAGGAGGTCGGCCGCGTGCGCGGTCGCCGCAGCGAACGACGTGCCGATCACGCCGGCCACCAGCAGCTTCTTCAGCAGCGAAAATTTCATCGTGTGTGTCCTTGCCCTGTCGGGGTCAATGGTTTTGGTCATGCGCCGATGATAGCAAAAATGCTATCGATGACTAAATATAGTTTGCTTATGGCTATATTACGCGGTGCGTTCGCGGGCGATCGCCTTCACGCATTCCGACACGAGTGCCGGACCGCGATAGATGAAGCCGGTATAGAGCTGGACGAGCGCCGCGCCGGCCGCCAGCTTCGCGCGGGCGTCCTCGCCGGAGAAAATGCCGCCGACGCCGATGATCGGCACGTCGTTGCCGACTTCCGCGTGCAGCTTGCGGATCACTTCGTTCGACGCGTCGAACACCGGGCGGCCCGACAGGCCGCCGGCTTCGTCCGCATGCGGCAGGCCCTGGACGGCCGCGCGCGACAGCGTCGTATTGGTCGCGATGACCGCTTCGATCTTGTGGCGCAGCAGCGTGTCGCCGATTTCCTTGACCTGCTCGTCGTCGAGATCGGGCGCGATCTTCAGCGCGAGCGGCACGAGCTTGCCGTGCAGGTCGGCGAGGCGCTGCTGCTTGTCCTTCAACGCGGCGAGCAGCGCGTCGAGCTCGCCCGCGCCCTGCAACTGGCGCAGGTTCTTCGTGTTCGGCGACGAGATGTTGATCGTCACGTAGCTCGCGAACGGGTACACGCGCTCGAGGCAGTACAGGTAATCCTCGGCGGCGCGCTCGATCGGCGTGTCGGCGTTCTTGCCGATGTTCAGGCCGAGGATGCCGCGATAGCGGGCGGCCTGGACGTTCTTCACGAACTGGTCGACGCCGTGGTTGTTGAAGCCCATCCGGTTGATCAGCGCCTCGGCCTGCGGCAGCCGGAACATCCGCGGGCGCGGATTGCCGGGCTGCGGGCGCGGCGTGACGGTGCCGACCTCGATGAAGCCGAAGCCGAGCGCCGCGAGGCCGTCGATGGCTGCGCCATCCTTGTCGAGGCCGGCCGCGAGGCCGACCGGATTGCGGAACGTGAGCCCCATCACGGTGCGCGGCGCGTCGGGCACGCGGGCCGACAGCGCGCAGGCGAGGCCCGTGCGGCCGGCCGCGCCGAGCGCGCGCAGCGTAAGGTGGTGAGCGTCTTCCGCATCCATTTTGAACAGGGATGCGCGGGCCAGCGGGTAGAGGGAACTGAACACGGGAATTGGGCGGACGGCCGGAATGAATGACAACCCGCTATTTTACCGGGAGTTGCGCGGCACGGGCGCGCTTCGCTTCGTAGCCACCGCGGCGTGCGTCAGCCCGAGCCGGAATGCCCGCCCGGCAACGGCGCGCGCGCCAGCGCCGCGTCGACGGGCGGCAGGTCGACGCGCTCCGGATCGAGCGTCTTCCAGCGGCCGTCGATCAGCCCTTCGAGCGGATGGAAGTTCGCCTTGTAGGCCATCTTCGGGCTCTCGCGGATCCAGTAGCCGAGGTACACGTAGGGCAGCCCGAGACTCTTCGCCTGTTCGATCTGCCACAGGATGTTGTAGGTGCCGTAGCTCGTGTGCCGGTCGTCGGGCTCAAAGAACGTATAGACCGACGACAGCCCGTCGCCGAGGATGTCGATCATGCTGACCATCCGCAGCTTGCCGGGTTCGCCGCCCGGTGCGTCGAGGTCGCGGAATTCGACGAGGCGCGAGTTGATCCGGCTTTGCAGCAGGAACTGTTCGTACTGGTCGCGGCTGTCGCGGTCCATGCCGCCGCCTGCGTGGCGCGCGGACTGGTAGCGCATGTAGAGCGCGTAGTGCTCTTCGTCGTAGTGCAGCGGCGAGACCGTCGCGACGAGTGCGCGGTGCCGCTTCCACATCCTGCGCTGCGTGCGCGTCGGCGCGAACTCGCCGACCGGCACGCGCACCGGTACGCATGCGCGGCAGCCGTCGCAGTACGGGCGGTACGTGAAGACGCCCGAACGGCGGAAGCCGGCCTTCACGAGCTCGGTGTAGATGTCGGAATTGATCAGGTGGCTCGGCGTCGCGACTTGCGAGCGCGCGATGCGGCCGTCCAGATAGCTGCACGGATAGGGCGCCGTTGCATAGAATTGCAGCGCCGAAAGCGGTGAAAGCGGCAGCTCAGTCGGGTGAGTCATGGGCAGCTCTCGATGCAGGGAAGGAGTGCCGCGCTAGCGCTCGGTCCCGGAGGGCGCCGCCGTTTCGGCGGGGCTCGTCAGCGCGGCGAGCACGCGCTTGTCGAACTGCCACGGAATCGGCGGTTCGGCTACCGCGCTGCGCACGTGAGCGACAAAGGCCTTGCGTGCGATCTCGCGGCCGCCGAGCGACGCTAGATGCGACGTATTCTGCTGGCAGTCTATCATCTCCAGCCCCTGCTCGCGAAGGTGCGCGACGAGCGTGGCCAGCGCGATTTTCGACGCATCGGTCACGTCCGCATACATCGACTCGCCGAAGAACATCCGGCCGAACGACACGCCGTACAGGCCGCCGACGCGGCGCCCGTCGTGCCACGTCTCGATGCTGTGCGCGTTGCCGGAGCGGTAGAGCGACGTATAGGCGTCGATGATCTCGGCGGTGATCCAGGTGCCGCGCTGCCCGCGGCGCGGCGCTTGCGCGCAGGCGCGCATCACGCCGGGAAAGTCGTGATCGACGCGCACTTCCCAGCCCGGCTCGCGCAGCACGCGCTTCAGCGTCTTGCGCAGCGACGGCGATACCTTGAATTCGGCCGGCACGAGGATCATGCGCGGGTCGGGGCTCCACCACAGCACCGGCTGGCCGTCCGAGTACCACGGGAAGATGCCGCGCAGGTAGGCGTCGATGAGCCGCGACGGCAGCAGGTCGGCGCTCGCGGCGAGCAGCCCGGGCGCGCCGGTCGCGGGACCGAGCGCGCGTTCGATGGACGGAAACGGATCGTCCGGGCCGAGCCAGGGAACCATGGGAGCGGGGCTCAGCCGTTGCGCAGCGAGCGGAAGATATCGCCGGTGTGCACGCCGTAGTCGCCGGCGGCGCGATCGGCGAAGAAGAAGCGCAGCGTCTGGCTGACGGTCGGGAACGCGATCTCGTCCCACGGGATGTCGGCTTCGTCGAACAGTTTCACTTCGAGGCTTTCCTCGCCGGCTTCGAAGGCCGGGTCGGTGAGCCGTGCGAGGTAGAACAGGTGGACCTGGTGCACGTGCGGCACGTTGAGCAGCGTGAACAGGTTCTGCACCTCGACGCGCGCGCCGGCTTCCTCGAGCGTTTCGCGCGCGGCGGCTTCCGCCGTCGTTTCGCCCATTTCCATGAAGCCCGCCGGCAGCGTCCAGAATCCGTAGCGCGGTTCGATCGCGCGGCGGCACAGCAGGATCTGGTCGCCCCAGACCGGCACCGTGCCGACGACGTTGCGCGGATTCTGATAATGGATCGTGCCGCAGTGATCGCAGACGAAGCGCTCGCGGTTGTCGCCCGGAGGAATGCGCGCGAGGACTTCGTGACCGCAGACGGAGCAGAATTTCATGTCGAGTGGAAGGGACGAGGTGATGCGAGTGTATCACCGGGCCGCGGCATTCTCGAACGCCTGCGCGTGGAGCGGCACGTCGTGCGAAATGGCGAGTGCGCGAGCGGCGCGCCCGGACGCACGAAAACAAAAAGCCCGGCGCGAGGCCGGGCTTTTTGCGAAATTCTGGACGGTTGGTTGCGGGGGTAGGATTTGAACCTACGACCTTCGGGTTATGAGCCCGACGAGCTGCCAGACTGCTCCACCCCGCGTCCGTCGAAGAAATGAATTATATGGGGTTGCCCGGAGGTGCGCAAGTGTTTTCTGACAATCCCGTGGCGGGCGCTTGTGGGGCCGGTACGTGGGGGCACGTGCGCTAGAATCGAGCGGTTTGTGTCGTCATTCCGGCAGCGGCCCTGCGCGATCGCATCGGCGCCGTTGCGACTCTCATTACTGCATCGACGGATTCATGGACATCGCTCACGATCTGCAATCGATCGGCGCGCAGGAACAGGCGCTCGTGTTTCCCCATTTCGACCCGGCCCGCGCGTGGGCGCTCGGCAACCGGATGCATGCGCTCGCGACGTCGCGCGGCCATGCGATCGCGATCGACATCGCCACGTTCGGCCAGCCGCTGTTCTATGCGGCGCTCGCCGGTGCGACCCCCGACAACGCCGACTGGGTGCGCCGCAAGCGCAACGTCGTCGCGCATTTCCGTCGCAGTTCGTACGCGATCGGCCTGCGCATGCAGCAGGCCGGCGCGACGCTCGCGGACAAGCACGGGCTGCCGGTCGCCGAGTATGCGTCGCACGGCGGTTCGTTTCCGCTGACCGTCGCCGGCGCCGGCGTGATCGGCTCGATCACCGCGTCCGGGCTGCCGCAGCGCGCGGACCACGAGTTCGTCGTCGAGGCGCTGTGCGCGGAGCTCGGTCACGACTACGCGGTACTGGCCCTCGCAAGGAGCTGAGCGATGCAACTGCCCGGTTACGCATGGCTCGCGATCGCGATCGTCGCGGAAGTGATCGGCACGTCCGCGCTGCGCGCGGCGGACGGCTTCACGCGCTTCTGGCCGTCGGTGCTCGTCGTCGCGGGTTACGGCGTTGCGTTCTACTGCTTGTCGCTCACGTTGCGCACGATGCCGGTCGGCATCATCTATGCAGTCTGGTCGGGCGCCGGCATCGTGCTGATCACACTCGTCGCGATGCTGCTCTATCGCCAGGTGCCGGACGTGCCGGCGGTGATCGGCCTCGGGCTGATCATCGCCGGCGTCGTGGTGCTGAACCTGTTCTCGAAGATGCAGGCGCACTGAGCGTGCGACTGCCGTTTGCCGGACGACTTTCATGACCGATTCCACTTCCGCCGCCGTTTCCGCCGAATCCCCCCAGCCCGACGTGCGCGCGTATGTCGCGAACCGCATCGGCTTTCTCGAACTGAACCGGCCGAAGGCGCTGAACGCGCTGTCGGTCGGCATGATCCGGCTGATGCAGCGGGCGCTCGACGCGTGGCGCGACGACCCCGACGTCGTCGCCGTCGTCGTGCACAGCCCGCATCCGCGCGCGTTCTGCGCGGGCGGCGACGTGCGCTTCTTCCACGACGCGTGGCAGCGCGGCGACCGCGATGCGGTCGATACGTTCTTCATCGAGGAATACACGCTGAACCATGCGATCTTCACGTATCCGAAGCCGTACATCGCGCTGATGCACGGTGTCGTGATGGGCGGCGGCATGGGGATTTCGCAGGCGGCGCGGCATACCGGCGGCCTGCGCGTCGTGACCGACTCGACGAAGATGGCGATGCCCGAAACACGCATCGGCCTGTTCCCGGACGTCGGGATGAGCTGGTTTCTCGCGCGCACGCCCGGCGCGATCGGCCGCTATCTCGCGGTGACCGGCGCGACGCTCGACGCGGCCGGCGCGCTGTACGCACAACTTGCCGACGTCTATCTGCCCGATGCCGCGCTGCCGGCACTGCTCGATACGCTGCGCGGCGCGCGCATCGACAGCGGTGCGCAGGCCGTCGCGTGCGTGGCCGAGGCGGCCGCCGCGCACAAGGTCGTGCCGACGCCCGACACGTCGGCGCTCGCCGATGCGCGCGCCGGAATCGATCGGCATTTCGCGCAGCCGGACATCAACGCGATCCTCGCATCGCTCGACGCCGAGCAGGATTGCGCGGCGGTCGACGGGTGGGTCGAGAAGGCGACCCACGCGATGCGCGAGCAACTGTCGCCGCTGTCGATGGCCGTGTCGCTCGAAGTCGTCGAACGCGCGCGTGGCGCGACGATGGCCGATTGCCTGCGGCGCGATCTCGATCTCACGCGCTCGACGTTTGCGCGCGGCGACGTGATCGAAGGCGTGCGCGCGCTGATCGTCGACAAGGATCACCAGCCGGTGTGGCGTTTCAAGTCGGCCGCCGACGTCGATCGCGCCGACGTGCTTGCGATGTTCGACAGCCCGTGGACGCCCGACACGCATCCGCTGCGCAAGCTGCAGGACTGACGCCGCTCAGCCCGACCGCGCGGCCGATCGACGCGCGACGCAGAAACGAAAAGGCCGCGTGCACATGCACGCGGCCTTTTTGCAGGGATGTCGGCCGGGCCGACCCCGAAGGGTGTGTCGCCCGCGTCGGCGTTACTCGTCGCCCGCGTCGTCCGACATGAACGCGCGCATGAACACGAGCGCGCCGAAGCCCCACACCGCATTCGCCGCGAAGCCGGCCGCGAGTACCGGCATCATGTTGCCCGACGGCCAGATGCCGCGCAGCGGATCGATCGCGAACACGCGGGCGGCCGTCAGCACGATACCGCCGAACACGAGCGCGCCGATCCACGATGCTTCGCGTTCCGGCGACACGCGCAACAACCACGCCATCGGAATCGCGCAGCACGCGCTGATCAGCGCATTCGCGACAAATTCAGGAATGCCGAGCGGCGCGAACGGCTGTGTCGAGAAGCCGGTTGCGGCGATCAGGTCGGCCGTGTGGAGGAGGGCGAGCGTGGCCTCGCGGAAGAACAGTGCGGCCAGGAAGCCGGACAGGAAGGGCAGGATGACTTTCTGCATCGATGAGTGCACCGCAGGCGCGCACGGCCGAAGCCGTATGCGCGGAGTTATTCGGATAGGTGCGCCATTATAGGGCCCGGCCGCGGCGATATTCGCTCCAGCGTCGTGCTAATCACGAAAGCGGAAAACCTAAGCTCAAAAAAATCGTTCCAAAGCCCTGTACCGATCCCTAGACTGATTCCTCAGAAACAGCCGTGCGATCGCGTCCTCGCCCGCTGCACGGCCTGACCGGCGAGCCATCCCGATTCGAATGCACACCATGCATGCGTCGCTCCTCCGCGACGCGAGCAGGGCGACGTTTTTTTCAAATTTCGGCAGTGACAGTCAAGCAGGAGCAGCAGATGAATGTGTTCTGGTTTATTCCCACGCATGGCGACAGCCGCTATCTCGGCACGGCCGAAGGCGCGCGCGCCGCGGACTACGATTATTTCAAGCAGGTCGCCGTGGCGGCGGACACGCTAGGCTACGACGGCGTGCTGCTGCCGACCGGCCGTTCCTGCGAGGATGCGTGGGTCGTCGCATCGAGCCTGATTCCGGCGACGCAGCGCCTGAAGTTCCTGGTCGCGGTGCGCCCCGGCATCGCTTCGCCGGGGCTGGCCGCGCGGATGGCCGCGACGTTCGACCGCCTGTCGGGCGGCCGCCTGCTGATCAACGTCGTCACGGGCGGCGATGCAGCCGAGCTCGAAGGCGACGGCCTCTTTGCCGATCACGACACGCGCTACGAGATCACCGACGATTTCCTGAACATCTGGCGCGGGCTGCTCGCCGCATCGCACGACAACGACGGGTTCGACTACATCGGCAAGCACCTGCAGTCGAAGGGCGGCAAGGCGCTTTATCCGCCCGTGCAGCATCCGCATCCGCCGCTGTGGTTCGGCGGTTCGTCGCCGGCCGCCCACGCGATCGCCGCCGATCACATCGATACCTACCTGACCTGGGGCGAGCCGCCCGAGGCCGTCGCGAAGAAGATCGCCGACATTCGCGCTCGTGCCGACGCGCGCGGCCGCAAGATCAAGTTCGGCATCCGCCTGCACGTGATCGTGCGTGAGACCGAGGACGAGGCATGGCGTGACGCCGAGCGGCTGATCAGCCGGCTCGACGACGACACGATCGCGCGTGCGCAGAAGGCGTTCGCGAACATGGATTCGGAAGGCCAGCGCCGGATGGCCGCGCTGCACGGCGGCAAGCGCGGCGGCCGCGAGGCGCTCGAGGTCTATCCGAACCTGTGGGCCGGCGTGGGGCTCGTGCGCGGCGGCGCCGGCACGGCGCTCGTCGGCAATCCCGAGCAGGTCGCGGAACGCATGCGCGAATACGCGGATCTCGGCATCGAAACGTTCATCCTGTCCGGCTATCCGCACCTCGAGGAGTCGTATCGCTTCGCGGAACTCGTGTTCCCGCTGATCAAGGGCAAGGGCGTCGAGAAGGCGGCCGGTCCGCTGTCGGGGCCGTTCGGCGAGATCGTCGGCAACAACTATCTGCCGAAGACGAGCCAGAGCTGAGCGACGGAGGCCTGCGATGACAACGAAACCGTCGACGACCGGCGTCGCCGTGGCCGCCCGCGCGTGGCGCGGCGTCGCGCCGTGGCTCGTGCCGCTCGTGTTGCTGGTGGTGTGGGAAGTCGGTGCGCGCACCGGCTGGCTGTCGACCCGCGTGTTGCCCGAGCCGGTGGCGGTCGTGCGCGCGGCCTGGTCGCTCGTGACGTCGGGCGAAATGTGGGCGAACGTGAAAGTGAGCACGTGGCGTGCGCTGTTCGGCTTCGCGATCGGCGGCGGCGTCGGCCTGGCGCTGGGGCTCGCGACCGGGCTGTCGAAGACTGCCGAGGTCGCGCTCGACTCGACGATCCAGATGATCCGCAACATCCCGGCGCTCGCGATGATCCCGCTCGTGATCCTGTGGTTCGGCATCGACGAGAAGGCGAAGCTGTTCCTCGTCGCGCTCGGCGTGTTCTTCCCCGTCTACATCAATACGTATCACGGGATCCGCTCGGTCGACGCGAACCTGATCGAGATGGCGAAGAGCTACGGCGTGCGCGGCTTCGCGCTGTACCGCGACGTGATCCTGCCGGGCGCGTTGCCGTCGATCCTCGTCGGCGTGCGCTTCGCGCTCGGGCTGATGTGGGTGATGCTGATCGTCGCGGAAACGATCTCCGCGCAGTCGGGCATCGGCTACATGACGATGAACGCGCGTGAATTCCTGCAAACCGACGTGGTGGTGGTCGGCATCCTGCTGTACGCGGTGCTCGGCAAGCTGGCCGACGTGCTGGCGAAATGGCTCGAGCGCGTGACGCTGCGCTGGCACCCCGCCTATCAATCAGGAGCAAAAGCATGAATGCGACGACTTCGGCGGCCGCCTACGGCCCGCTCGCCGGCGCAGACCTCGAGGCCGAACTGGCGCAGGCCCGCGTCGCGGACGGCGACGCGCGCGACGCGGCGATCCTCGAACGTGACGGCAGCGCATCGGTCGTGCCGCTTGCGCGGCGGCGCGCGGGCGGCAGCCCGGCACCCGACGACGCGGTCACGCTGTCGGGCGTCAGCAAGCGCTTCGGCGCCCGCACGGTGCTCGACGACGTCGAACTCGGCATCGCGCGCGGCAGCTTCGTCGCGATCGTCGGCCGCAGCGGTTGCGGGAAATCGACGCTGCTGCGTCTCGTCGCGGGACTCGAGCAACCGAGCAGCGGCACGCTGGTGACGCGCGGCGAGGGCGGCGGCGCGCTCGATACGCGGATCATGTACCAGGATGCGCGCCTGCTGCCGTGGAAGACCGTGCTGCAGAACGTGATGCTGGGCCTCGGCCGCGGCGCGCGCGACCAGGCCCGCGCGGTGCTCGACGAAGTCGGGCTGCTGGAGCGCGCGAACGACTGGCCCGCGCAACTGTCGGGCGGACAGCGGCAGCGCGTCGCCCTCGCTCGCGCGCTCGTGCACCGGCCGCAACTGCTGCTGCTCGACGAGCCGCTCGGCGCGCTGGACGCGCTTACCCGCATCGAAATGCATGCGCTGATCGAGCGCCTGTGGCGCGAGCATCGGTTCACCGCGCTGCTCGTCACGCACGACGTGCAGGAGGCTGTTGCGCTCGGCGACCGCATCCTGTTGATCGAGCAGGGGCGGGTGGCGCTCGACCAGTCGGTGCCGCTCGACCGGCCGCGTGCCCGCGCGTCGGCCGCATTCGCGGCGCTGGAGGACCGCGTGCTGAAACGCGTGCTCGCCGGCGGCCCCGGCGCGGCCGATCACGACGCCGAGCATCAAGCAGACAAGGTTCGACCGGTCGGGCAGATCCGCTGGGCCGTTTAATTCCGGGCGGCCCCGGCCGCCCGTTCTGAGACTTTTTTCTTCGGAGCGATTATCCCGATGAGCATCACTGCAATCAACGTACGTAACCAGTTCAAGGGCAAGGTCAAGGAGATCATTCGCGGGTCCGTGGTTTCCGAAGTCGACGTCGAGACGCCGTTCGGCATCGTTACGTCGGTGATCACCACCCGTTCGGTGGACGAACTCGAACTGAAGGTCGGCGCCGAAGTCGTCGCGCTCGTGAAGTCGACGGAAGTCTCGATCGCGCGCCTCTGAGCGCATGTGTCGCGCACCCGTGCGGCGCCGGCGGGCAGCGTGCCTGCCGGCGCCGCATTGGCGTTCGCGCCGCGCGTTTGCCTCGGTATTCGACTTCCTGACGAAGTGCTAGGATGGAACGACACCGATGCCGGAGGCCAACGCATGACCCCCATCCTTTCCCCCGAAGCCATCGAGGCGCTGAAATGGATCGACCAGTTCGGCGACAGCCGGCCGGTTCCTGCCGCGTTCGATGACGTCGTCTATGCGTTGCTGAATGACGGACTGATCTATCAGGCGACGGCTGACCGGGTCGACCTGACGGCCGATGGCCGGTCATTTTTGTCCGACGAATACGATTGAGCGCGCGGCGCCGGCCGCGCGGGCGGCCTGGCGCAGCATCGCCACGGAGCGTGCGATGGAACCGAGAGGCAGCGACCTCGGCGATTTCAGCGAGCCGTACCGCGGCTTCGAGATCGAGGTGAAAACCGAGCAGGTCTGGGACGGCGAGCACGCGCACTATCGCGTGCTGCAGGGCGATGCCGTGCGGATCGACTGGCGGCGGGTCAAGGTCGACGGGATGCTGCTCACCGAACGGCGCGTGATCGAGCGCGTGTTCGACGAGGCGCGCCGGGCGGTCGACGCGGAGCTCGGCGGCGGGTAGCGCGCGTGTCGGGCGGGCATCGCCGGTATTGCGGTAAAATATCGGGTTGTTTCCGTGCCGTTTGGCCTGTACCCGAATTCCATGTCCGTTCCGTCCTCGCTTCCTCCCCGCCGTGTATCCGTCGCGCCGATGCTCGACTGGACGGACCGCCATTGCCGGTCGTTCCACCGCACGCTGACGCGCAATACGTGGCTGTATACGGAGATGATCACGACGGGCGCGCTGCTGTTCGGCGATGCCCAGCGGCATCTTGCGTTCACGCCGAGCGAATCGCCGATCGCGCTGCAACTGGGCGGCAGCGAGCGGGACGATCTCGCGCGCGCCGCAAAGCTCGGCGAGCAGTGGGGCTACGACGAAATCAACCTGAACTGCGGGTGCCCGTCCGAGCGCGTGCAGCGCGGTGCGTTCGGTGCATGCCTGATGAACGAGCCGCAACTCGTGGCCGACTGCGTGAAGGCGATGCGCGATGCGGTGGCGGTGCCGGTGACGGTCAAGCACCGGATCGGGGTCGATGCGGTCGAGGACTACGCGTTCGTGCGCGACTTCGTCGGCACGGTGGCCGAGGCCGGTTGCGAAACGTTCGTCGTGCATGCGCGCAACGCGATCCTGAAGGGACTGTCACCGAAGGAGAATCGCGAGATCCCGCCGCTCAAGTACGACTATGCGTATCGGTTGAAGCGCGATTTTCCGTCGCTGGAGATCGTGATCAACGGTGGTATCACGACGCTCGATGAAGTCGCGCAGCATCTCGAGCACGTCGACGGCGTGATGCTCGGCCGCGAGGCGTATCACAACCCGTACGTGCTGGCGGAAGTCGATGCGCGCTTCTACGGATCCACCGCAGCGGTACCGACGCGCGAAGAGGCTGAAGCGCAACTGATCGCGTATTGCGCGGCCGAGCTGAAGCGTGGCACCTACCTCGGTGCGATCGTGCGGCACGCGCTCGGGCTGTATCGCGGCATGCCGGGCGCGCGTGGCTGGCGTCGCGTGCTGTCCGATAACAAGAAGCTGGCGCGCGGCGATCTGGCTGTGTTCGACGAGGCGCGCGCGCATCTGAACGAAGCCGAAGAAATTTTTGAAAAAAAGGCTTTGCAAGATTCAAAAGTGTTCGTATAATCTTGTTCTTCGCTGCTGAAACAAAACAGCGAAACGAAGCAAGCAGTATCAGTGGTGGCTGTAGCTCAGTTGGTAGAGTCCAGGATTGTGATTCCTGTCGTCGTGGGTTCGAGTCCCATCAGCCACCCCAACAAATTCAAGCAAAAAGCCCGGTTCGTTGAGCCGGGCTTTTTGCTTTCTGGCGTTCGGACACAGCCAATGTGTGTCTTGGTCACGGCGTCTTTAACGAAGTAGCATCCCGTATTCAACGAATCGACCACGATGCCATTTCGGCCTCGTTCTCCAAAAGAACGATTGCGTAAAGCGCGCTTGCGCGGCAGCAACATCAGGCGCATGTGAGGGGCACCGTATGCACAAAAGAATCGAATGCCATCGCGATGTATTCGACGGTTACGAAATCATCGTCGAGTCCGTGCAGCCGGCACCCGGCAGCACGTGGATGGCGAACGTGCGGGTTCGCAAAGACGGAATCGAATCGCCCCGGCGATATGACTTCGCTACCGAATATGAGACCTCGGACGAGGCGACGCGGGCAGGTATCGAAATCGGGCGCGCGCTCGTGCAATCGTTGCGCAACGCGCAACGGGGTATCGACTGACGGCACCGCTTGTCCGGCATCGCCGACGTGGATGACGGAGATGGCGACGCCCCAGCCTGCTTCGTATCGTGTTCCCGTGTCGTTGCGCCAACAACGTTCACGCCACTTTGCCTGCGACGCTAGCTTTCCCCTCTAAGGTTCCCGCGCGCCGTGCCGTTATCTTTCCTGGACAGCCCTCGTGCCTCGAATGCTGATCCGTTTTCTTGCCTGCTCGCGCCACACGCGAGCAGGCTTTTTTCGTTTACGGCCGTTCATAACCAGCTGATTGGCGGAATAGGACAG
Organism: Burkholderia sp. IO2; assembly: GCF_029522185.1. Taxonomy (NCBI): domain Bacteria; kingdom Pseudomonadati; phylum Pseudomonadota; class Betaproteobacteria; order Burkholderiales; family Burkholderiaceae; genus Burkholderia; species Burkholderia sp. IO2. The sequence continues at coordinate 56,981 of NZ_JAKWFH010000031.1, forward strand.
GGGCTTGGCGCAAACCGACAAAGCGCAACAGTCTTACATGCGTGTAATGTGTGACCTTCCTCGTGCCCTCATGCTTTGCAGGGCCGTTCGATCCCGATGACCGATGACGGTGTCGGGATTTTTTTTGCCCGCAGTGCCGGCGCCCCGACAACGAACCCGGCGAAAGGCATTTCACAAAGCACGGTATATTTTGCGACGACGCATGCCGATCAAGCGAACAGCAGAAGGAGTTGCTACCGATGCCGGACACACGGACCACACTGCGCGCCGCGACGCCGCACGACGCGAATCACATCGCTCGCCTGCATACGCTGAGCTGGCAAACCGCCTATAGCCACATCCTTCCGGCCGGCTATCTGTCCGACGAGGTACCGACGGAGCACGCGGTCCGATGGCGCAAGTATCTCGACCGCAACGAGAACGAGTGGGGCCTTGTGCTGATTGCCGAGGCGAACGGCGAGCCCGTCGGCTTCGTCAGTGCCGAGCGCCCCGTCGATCCGGCGCGTGGCGTGTTGCTCGATTGCCTGCACGTCCATCCTGCGCATCACGGCGGCGGCACGGGCAAGCGCATGATCGAAGCCGTTCGCGCGTGGGCCCGGTCGATCGGCGTGGACAAGGTCCATCTGCAGGTGCTGGACGGCAACGTGCGTGCGATCGGATTCTACGAGCACAACGGCTGGCAATGGATCGATGTCGAAACGAGTCGCATCGGCCAGACGGAAGTCACCGACCGGATTTACGCGATCCAGGCGTGAGGCTTGTCGGCGTCGACGCGAGCGGCCGCGCGCGAGTGCAAGCGCGCTTGGCCACGATGCATTCACATCGGGCGACAGCCTGGCGTCATTCGCCGCAATACCGCACAAGCAAATCGGCTTCGGTCTCGTGGATTTCGACGGGCAAGGTGGTCGCACCGGCATACGCGAGATAGCGCGCACGATGCTGGCCGTTACGGAACGATGCGACGCCGACTTTCGACAGGCCGGGAAGGCCGAGCAACGTTCGTGTTCTCGTCTCGCGAAACGTGATGAATGGCATGTCCGGAATCCGGTCCCGGTCCGGATCGAGAAATTCGCGAATGCCCGCGGTTTTTCCGGGCGCCCAGTACTGAACCGATGGCAGCACATAGTCCGTGGTGTCGCGGTCGGCGCAGGCCAGCAGCTTCTTCAGGTCGATCGTCACGACCCGATGCCGCGAGTCGTCGGACGCGAATACCCGCTTGAGGTGCGTATAGGCATAGGGCGCGTGCCCGGGAAGCTGGACGATCCAGACATCTACGCCGCTTTGTCGTGCGTGAGCGAGCGTCATTATTTCCTCTGGTGGCGCAAGCGGTCTTTGTGATCCGAGTTTAGCAGCGCGATTGCGGCTGCGGAGCAGGTCGATACCGGAAACAGGAAAACGGAGCGCTTGACGACTCAACCGGCACGGCAAAAAAGCATCTGGGCGGCCATACGTGGATGGTCCATATCGACAGGTCGCGAGAATATCGCGATACTGCCAGCGAAAATGATGCGCTGCGCGAAATTCACGCAAGCTTCACATTGTGTCGCAAAGCACGTGACGCGCCGGGCATCATCGAAATCGAGAGGGCAGATTGAGCGGAGAAGCCATGTCGTCGAAACTCGAGATCGAATATCTCGATTACCGTTTCACCGCAACGCTCGACATCACGGAGTCCGGCCGTGTCGCCGTCGTCGACCGGCAACTCGAATCCGAGGAGCGAAACAAGACGCTCGGGTGGATCGTGTTCGATCGGTTCCTGGCGCGAAATGATTTCACGGATGAGGAAGACGCGCGCGCCAATATCGTCGAGTGGCTGGAGCGGCTTGCCGATCCCGGGCCCGTCGCATCGACCGGAATTGCGAAGGCGAGCGCGGTGGCAACCGGCGTGGTGACCGCAGATGTGTCGACAGCCGCAATGGTCGGCGACGCCGCCATTGAAATCGTCAGCAATCTCGACTGGATCGATATGGTTGCCGACTGGTTTTCCACTGGTTCGCTGTAGCGAAGAAATCGCGTTTTCGTGACGCAGATCATTGTAGGCGCGAAATTCCGCACGAAAAAAGTGAGGCGAAAATCATCGCGCATAAAAAAATAGAATAATCCTGCTTTGACAATACCCGAGACTTACCGGAAACTGCGCCCCGGGCTGAAAATTCCACTTGAATTAAAACAAAATAAAACACCGAAATGAAAAAACGAACGCTGTCGACGCCGGCGCAATGACGACTGTTGCCGGCCTGACAGGTTGTACTCCGATGCGGTACGACAGCGGCAGCTGCGAAGAAGCTGTCGGCTGGTTCCTCGTCGGCGAAGCCGGCAAGCCGCGCGCGGCGCTTGAATCGTGACGATATTCGCCGGTACGCGCGCATGCCGGTCGCCATCACATTGTTACTAAAGGGTGAGTTGCCGCACAGACCGTCGCACGGCCCGCGATCACAATTTGACCGGTTGACCGTTCTTCCCCGGCCCGGTCAACCATTTCCCCGCTCGCTCGCGCAGGAGCGGGGGCTTTTTGCCCCCCGACGCCGGAAGGTTGCGTCGGCGGAACCGGACAGGCGTCCGGCGGGCGGCGCAACGGCACTCGTTCGCACCCCGACATCCGTTCGCCTGATCCGTACGCATCGCTTTCCTCGTGCCTGAGCGAACCCTCAGGCCCATCGCCGGTTTTTGCCGGCGATGCCTTGATCCCGGCGGCGCGCAACAACGCTGCCGGGATGTTTTTTGCGTCAGATGGCGTGTGACGTCACATTACGTCACATCACGCGCCGCGGGCATGGCGCTCCGCTCAGCCCGCCTGTTCGACGCTGGTTTCCCATCCGTCGTAGTCCCCGCCGAGTGCGCGCACCTCGCGATTGAGCGCGATCGTGTGGCGCGTGATGTCGGCGAGCGTCATCGTGCCTTCGTGCGAAAACCGTACCGCCGACTTGCCGTCTTCGGTCGGCGCGACCGATTCGACCGGATAGCCTTTCGCTTCGGCCCAGTCCGCGAACTGATGCGCGTCGCTCGGGTCGGGGAAATACGCCCAGTGCATCACGCGCCGGCTCACGTCGGGCACGTCGCCTTGCTGCCGCAGCGCATCCAGCGTGCGCATGTCGCGCATGATCTGCCAGTCGTCGTCGGTCGGGTAGAGCGTCTGCCAGTAGGTCGTCTTGTCGGGATCGTCCTGATGCGCGTACTGAAGCGCATAGGCCGTCTGGTCGGCCAGCGAGTCGACGATCTCCGCGGCGGCCTCTTCGTCGAACGGTACGTAGAACAGAAAATCCCGGTTGCCGTCGACGGTGATGCGGCCGACCTGCACGCCGCCTTTCGCGGTGATCGCGGCGTCGAGCAGATCCTCGATCTTCGCGAGATCGGCGAATTCGTCGCCGGTCGGCAAACCTTCGGGCGACGGATGCGCAAAGGGGACGCGCACGCTGAGCAGCGACGTGCGCGGATCGCCTTCGGCGATTTCCGCGAAGCCGTGGTTGAAGCTGATGAAAGCCTGATGGTCGCCCATTCTGGCAGGGAAGGTTCCCCAGGCGTCGCTCATGTGTTTCTCCCGTACACGATTGTCTGTTGACGGTTGCAAAGCGTCCCAATGTATCATCGAAAATCGCGTCGGCCGGCGCAGCGCACATGATCGCAGGCCGTGCTGGCTGCGCAGGCGGGATCCGGGCCGTTCACAGTCGGCCGGATGCATGCGACGAGCCGCAAAAATTCAAAGGAGAGGCCGATGTCGACGTTTGCGGTGAATGGTGTCCGAATCGATCCGCTCAGCGCGCGCGTGACGCACGTGCGCTGGGCGGCCGTGAACCCGGCCGATCGCTCGTGGGCGTCGACGCCCAGCGAGGCTCCGGTGGCCGACGTGGCGCGCGCGCTCGCGTCCGGTAACGATGTCCGCGCGATCTTCTCGGCAACGGATGCCACCGCAACCGGGCCCAGGCTGAAACGCGTGCTGTATCGCGATGCATCGGAAGGCATCGAACTCGACATCGATGCCACGAGCGAGTCGCGCACGTTGCGCGATCTGCCGCAGATCTGACTGCGGGCCGGTATCCAGAACGCATCATGCGAGCGCGCTCATGACCCTGTCCAGATCCGCCATCGTCCCGCTGGCCGTCGCGCTGTGTCTGGCGCTTGCCGCCTGCCAGGCCGCATCCGGGCCTGCGCCCGTGCAACCGTCACCCGAGACCGCGTCGGCGACCGTTCCTGCATCGTCTCCGCCGGCCGCGCCGATTCGCGGCATCGGCGTCGCGCCTCATCTGGCGGGGCAGAGCCATTGGGCGATGGGCCAATGCACGACCAACGGTACCGTCAAGGTATGCAACTGACCGGCGTCGGCGCCGTGGCGCGACGTCACGGCATTCCGGGTCGTCAGCGTCGCCGGTAATCATTACATCGGCTACCAATTCTCCGCGCATTCGTCGCGCGTGAAGGTGCCGGGCGGGCGTGATGCTGCCGATCGCCGGGTTTGCCGATCTTCCGCTCGATGCGGTGGCCGAGTTGCTGGAGGTGTGCCGCCGTCGATTCGGCCAGCCGGGCGAGCCGGCCGATCGAACGGGCCGATGACGCCTGACGCGGCGTCCTGTGCTCCCGTCCGTCAAGCAAGCAAAAAAATCCTGGGCGCCGTGTCGATTTCCGTCGGCGTCGTCCGTCGTAGCATCGGAGGCGTGCGCATCGCGCGTCCGTCCCGATTTTCGATACGACAACCGACTGAAGGAGCGACACCATGCCCACGTCCGTCAAGCCGATCCCGGAAGGGATGCGCACGCTGACCCCGCATCTGATCTGTGCGGGCGCCACCGCAGCGATCGATTTCTACAAGCGAGCATTCAATGCGACCGAACAGTTTCGCCTCGCGATGCCAGACGGCCGGCTCGCGCATGCGTGCCTCGCGATTGGCGATTCGACGCTGATGCTGGTGGATGAAATGCCCGAGCACGGTGCGCTGGGGCCGAAGGCGCTGAAAGGCACGCCGGTCTGCCTGCATCTGTACGTGCCGGACACCGATGCGGCGATCGCGAAGGCGGTCGCGGCCGGCGCGACCGTGACGATGCCGGCCGCCGACATGTTCTGGGGCGATCGTTACGGGCAGGTCGAGGATCCGTTCGGGCATCGCTGGTCGCTGGCGACGCATCAGCGCGATCTGACACCCGAGCAGATCGCGGACGCGATGGCCAGCGCGCCGCCCTGCGGCAGTTGAACCGACGTCTTGGCACGACCGCGGAGAAGCGGCCGCGCGGCGGTTTGATCCCGTCGCGCCTGCCGACTCGTCCGCGGTTACGCGCCGGCCGCCTTGTCGCGCTGCTTGTGCTCGTACATCCGGCGATCGGCTGATGCGAGCAGGTCCGCGACGGTGAGATGGCGTGCGGGATCGTACGCAACGTGCCCGACGCTGAAGCGGATCGCGTAGCCGCGTGCGTCGGCTGCGTTGCGCTGCGCGAGCGCTTGCGTCACGCGTTCGACGGGCTCGGTGACATCAGCCGGATCGGTGGCGCTCAACAGCACGACGAACTCGTCGCCGCCGAGCCGGGCGATGACGTCGCTGTCGCGCAGCGCGCCCGTCAACGTGTCGGCGAACGCCTTGAGCGCGCGATCGCCTTCGGCGTGGCCGAAGCGGTCGTTGATCGCCTTGAAACCATTCAGGTCGAAGAACAGCAGCACGGCGTGACGGCCGACGCGATCGCACAGGCGCAGCACGTGGCGGGCGAGAATCTCGAAGCCGCGCCGGTTCGTGAGCTGCGTGAGCTCGTCGGTCGTCGCGAAATGCAGCGCGGCGATCTCGCGCTCGGTCATGTGGGCGAGATCGCCGAGGAGGGCGAGTTCGTCGGGTTCGAGCGAGCGGGGCCGCGTATCGATCAGGCACAGCGTGCCGATGGGCGCGCCGTTCGGTGCGGTGAGCGGCCGGCCGGCGTAGAAGCGGATGCCGGGCGCGCCGGTGACGAGCGGGTTGTCGTGGAAGCGATCGTCGTTCAGTGCATCCTGGATCACCATCGTATCGCCCGCGAGCAGCGCGTGCGCGCAGAACGACACGTCGCGCGGCGTCTGCGTGGCGTCGAGGCCCGCACGACTCTTGAACCACTGGCGATTCTCGTCGACGAGACTGACGAGGGCGATCGGGACATCGAACAGTCGTCGCGCGAGGCGCGTCAGACGATCGAAGCGCTCTTCGGGCGGGGTATCGAGGATCGAGAGCGAATGAAGCGTATCGAGCCGGGTCGCCTCGTCGGCCGGTTTCGGTGCGATTTGCATGGGCCTTGTCTCTTGTCCCGGCCGTCGGGCCGGTCATGGGTCGTCCGTCGAACAGTATCGCGCATTCCGCGATGCATCGCCACGCTGCAAACCGTGGCGGTGGCGATCGGGTTCGTGAGGCGCAGGGAAGATGCGGCAAGAAGCGGGTGTCATCGGCCCGTGTTGCGTCGCGATGCGCGATCGGACCGGCGATACCTCAAGCTTGCGCGTCGCGCTGCCGTAAACAGGACGAGTCCAATCGTTCGTCATCTCCCATCGCACACCATGGTTCGAATTCTGTACGCGGGCTATCTCGCGTTTGCACTGTATCTCCTTTACCCGTTGGTGCAGAACACGCTGACGTTCAGTACCGATTGCGTGCGCAGTGCGCTGCCGATGGGCGACCATGGTCTCGCGGCGAATTCGGCAAGCAGTGCGGACGGGCACGCGAATCGCTGTGTGCCGGGCGCGCACGTCGGCATCGCGACCGGGCGGGGTGCCTGACATCCTTCGAACGCGGCGGTGTCGCGCGTGACGGGCGTTTCGCGAGGCGGCAGGCTGGCCATTGGGCCGAATTGAACATCGCGCCGCGCTCGCCGATCATCCGCAATACGGTAGCGTGCATGCGAGCGGTCGAGCGTCGGGCGAACGCGCGTGTCGTGCGTCAGTAGCTGGAGCGGTACGGCGTGCCCTGGTCGAAGCGGCTTTGCCAGTGCGTGAGGTAGCGCGATGCGAGTTGCGGATTGTTCCAGACCACGACGACGTTCTCGGAATTGCGGCTGGCCGCCGACGCGCTGTAGTTGAACGACCCCGTTTCGACGTGCTCGGCGTCGATCACGAGGTACTTGTCGTGATGGATCGCATAGGCGTCGATCGTGCGCGTCGGGATGCCCGCGTTGACGAGCAGGTTCAGTGCCTGCTTGCTGCTCTTCGCGCGATTGCCCTTGTCGTCGACCACCACCGCGACGTTGACGCCGCGGCGCTTGGCGGCAAGCAGCGCGCGCGTGACGGGTGGCGACGTGAACGAGTAGGCGGCGACCCGGATCGAGCTGCGCGCCGCCCCGATCGCTTTCAGCACGAGCGCCTCGGCGCCGCCGTCGGGCGAGAAGGCCGATTCGACGACCTGGGTCGCGGGGGCTTCGTGAGTGGGGGCCGGCAGCCATCGCGACACGAGATCGATCGCTTGCTGGAGCAGCGATTCGCTTTGCGTCTTGCCGAAGGCGGCGAAGGGTGTGGCGAGCAGGGAAGCGGCGAGACAGGCGGCAGCGAGGCGATTGCGCGACAACATCTTGGACAGCGAATAATTTCGAGACAGCGGGCCGAGAGTGTAACGCACGCGTGGCGGCCCGGTCACGTGCGGATGCGAAGCGACGGTCCGCGCGATGATCGGCAGGGGTGGAGAGGGTGATGCGAAGTTGCGTTGCGCAGTCCGTGCGTGCGCGCGGGGCGATCAATTAACGGATACGGAACAGGGCTGGCGATGGCATGCGATTGCGCTTGCCGTTGCCGCTCACTCGCGTGCGAGCAACGCGCGCCCGCTCGGTCGGGCCCGGACGCCTTGCGGCCTGTGGCCCAAGCGTATGTCCGGCGGACGCATCAATCAGACAGGCATCCGCGCACGCAGCGGATCGTCAATCCCCGGCTGCAGGCGCCTCAGCCCCGTCGGACGCGATCCATCCGGGTCCGGGCTCGGGCTGTACGTCACGCGCGTCGAGCGGTTCGCCGCAGGCCGAGCATACGGTCACCGCGTGCATCAGCTGGCCGCAGGTCCGGTGACGCAGTTGCACCGGCGGCCCCTGGCCGTCGTCCTTCCAGCGATCGCCCCACGCCATCAGCGCGAGCAGGGCCGGGTAGAGGTCGAGGCCCTTGTCCGTCAGCCGGTATTCGAAGCGCGGCGGGCGTTCCTGATACGCGCGCTTGACGAGCACGCCTTCGTCGACGAGCCGCGCGAGCCGTTCGGCCAGCACGTGGCGCGTCAGGCCGAGCTGCGCCTGAAACGCATCGAAGCGGCGGCAGCCGAGGAATGCGTTGCGGAGGATCAGCATGGTCCAGCGGTCGCCGAGCACGGCGAGCGCGCGCGCGACCGAACAGTTCAGCGTGCCGATGTCATCCCATTTCATCGTCGAGTCTCTTGCCCCATGCGGCGGTCTTGCGGCGGTTCAGCGAAATAGCGGGTTCGATTATAGAACCCGCGTTCGGTGGCAACGGGCGCAGTCGCGTTGACAACCGCCGGCATCGTTGACAATAATGAGTTCCAATTTAGAACTTACGAGCGCGGCGACGCGCTTTCAACCCGGAGACAACCCGATGAATCCGCTTTCCCTGTCTGGCCTCGATCTGCTGCGTGCCGCCGTGTCGGGCGACGCGCCCCTTGCGTCGATTTCGGAGACGATTCCGATGCGTCCGCTCGACGTCGAGCTCGGTTACGTGAAGTTTTCGGCGCGGGCGGACGGCCGGCACCTGAACCCGCTGGGCGGCGTGCACGGCGGGTTCGCCGCGACGGTGCTCGATTCGGTCACCGGGTGCGCGGTGCATTCGATGCTCGATGCGGGCGTCGGTTACGGCACCGTCGATCTGCATGTGAAGATGCTGCGGCCCGTGCCGCGCGACGTCGACCTGATCGCGGAAGGGCGCGTGATTCACCTGTCGCGTTCGCTGGGCGTCGCGGAGGGCACGCTGAAGACGCCGGACGACAAGATCGTCGCGCATGCATCGGCGACCTGCTTCATCCAGCGGCCGCAGTGACGGAAGGCGGCGACGCGGCCGTCCAGGCGGGCGCGCGAGGCGCATGGGGCAGCACCGAAGGCCGCTTGTAAGCGTGTGCGGGGCCCATCTGAAGCACGCGCTTCAATGTGATAGCGTTCCTGCTTTCCACCGACGCGACAGGAACAGCATGGAATACCGCACACTCGGCGATTCGGGCCTCGAGGTCAGCCTGATCGGTCTCGGCACGATGACGTGGGGCGAGCAGAATTCGGAGCGCGACGCGCACGAGCAGATCGACTACGCGCTCGGGCAGGGCGTGACGCTGATCGACGCCGCGGAGATGTATCCGGTGCCGCCGAAGCCCGACACGCAGGGCCGCACCGAGCAATACATCGGCACCTGGATCGCGCAGCATCGCGCGCAGCGCGACCGTATCGTGCTCGCGACGAAGATCGCCGGGCCGGCGCGGCAGCCGCACAATCCGCGCCATATTCGCGGCGAGGGCAACCAGTTCGACCGCAAGAACCTGACCGAAGCGCTCGACGGCAGCCTCAAGCGCCTGCAGACCGACTACGTCGATCTCTACCAGCTGCATTGGCCCGATCGCAGCACGACCACGTTCGGCCGTCCCGCGTATCCGTGGGTCGACGACGCGTACACGGTGCCGATCGAGGAAACGCTCGGCGTGCTCGCGGAATTCGTGAAGGCCGGCAAGGTGCGCGCGATCGGCGTGTCGAACGAAACGCCGTGGGGTGTCGCGCAGTTCCTGCGCGCGGCCGAGCGGCTCGGGTTGCCGCGCATCGCGAGCATCCAGAATCCGTACAGCCTGCTGAACCGCACGTTCGAGAACGGGCTGTCGGAATTCACGCATCGCGACGGCGTCGGCCTGCTCGCGTATTCGCCGCTCGCGTTCGGCTGGCTGTCCGGCAAGTACGAGAACGGCGCGCGTCCGGCCGGCGCGCGCATCACGCTGTTCGAGCGTTTCCAGCGCTACAGCAAGCCGCAGGCCGTCGAGGCGACGTCGCGTTACGTCGCGCTCGCGCAGCGTCACGGGTTGTCGCCCGCGCAACTGGCGCTCGCGTTCGTCAACAGCCGTCCGTTCGTGCGCAGCAACCTGGTCGGCGCGACGTCGCTCGAGCAGTTGAAGGAAAACATCGGCAGCATCGACGTGACGCTGTTCGACGAGATCCTCGCCGAGATCGACGCATTGCACGAACGGCAGCCGAACCCGGCGCCGTAAACGGCGCGCGGCCCGCGCGACAGCGATGCCGCGGCGGGCCGCGTCGGCGGCGCACCGCTGCGCCGTCGTTTTCCGCGTCAGCGCATCTTCAGCCGGGTGCGCGCGACGAACAGCGCGGCGAGGCTCAGCAGCGCGCACCCCATCAGATAGAGCGCCGGCGACAGCCGGTTGCCGGTCGTGCTGATCAGCCAGGTGATGACGAACGGCGCGAAGCCGCCGAACAGCGTGACGCCGGTGTTGTAGCTGACCGCGAGGCCGGTGGCACGCGTCTGCGCCGGGAACAGTTCGGCCATCAGCGCCGGCAGCGCGCCGCAGTACATCGCCTTCAGCGCGCCGATCCAGACGAGTGCGGCGAGCATCGTCGCGAACGACGCGTGGCGCGTGAGCCACGCGAACGTCGGCCATACGGTGACGAGCATCAGCACGGCCGCGACCGCCATCATGCGGATCCGCCCGGTGCGGTCGGACAGATGGCCGACGACCGGCGTGACGAGCGTGAGCACGAAGCCGGTCGCGAGCGTCGCCGCGAAGCCGGTCGACGCAGGCAGTCCGAGCTGCTTGATCGCGTAGGTCGGCATGTACAGGATCATGTAGTTGATCGCGGTCGAGATCACCAGCGCGCCGACCGACAGCAGCAGCCGCAGCTTCTGGTCCGCGAACAGTTCGCGCACCGGCGCTTCGGAGCGCGCCTGCGTCTTGAACTCGACGCCTTCGTCGACGTAGCGGCGGATGTACAGCCCGACCGGGCCGATCGCGAGGCCGAACAGGAACGGCACGCGCCAGCCCCAGCTTTCGAGTTGCGCGGAGGTCAGCGTGGCCGTCAGCAGCGCGCCGAAGCCCGACGCGAGCAACGTCGCGAGGCCCTGGCTCGCGAACTGCCAGCTCGACATGAAGCCGCGCCGCTGCGGCGCGTGCTCGACGAGAAACGCGGTCGAACTCGCGAATTCGCCGCCGGCGGAAAAGCCCTGCATCAGCCGCGACAGCATGATCCCGAGCGGCGCGAGAATGCCGATCGATGCATAGGTCGGCATCAGCGCGATCAGCAGCGTGCCGGCCATCATCATCGCGATCGACAGCAGCAGCGACGCCTTGCGGCCCGCGCGGTCCGCGTAAGCGCCGAGCACGAAGCCGCCGATCGGCCGGATCAGATAGGACAGCCCGAACGTGCCGAGCGTCAGCATCAGCGACGTCGCTTCGCTCGTGGCGGGGAAGAACAGCTTGGCGATCGTCACCGCGAAGAAGCCGTAGACGATCAGGTCGAACCATTCGAGTGCGTTGCCGATCGACGCCGCGAAGATGATGCGCCGGATCTTCGCGGCGCTGGGGCGCGCGGCGTCCTGCGAGGTCAGGGTGGTCGTATTCATCGTGTGTGCAGGTCCCGTGAAAGGGGCGAAGCGCGTTACAGGGCGGCGCCGGCCGCGGCGGATGCCGCGCGGCGAACGGGCGGCGCGTCGTCGCCGAGATCCCAGAAGAGGCCGGCCATCATCTGCAGCCCCTCGCTGACGACGCTCGCGAGCAGATGCTCGTCGGGCGCGTGCTGCGAGCACGCCGGGTACGAGTGCGGCACCCACAGCGTCGGCAGCCCGAGCGTGTCCGCAAACACGTCGTTCGGCAGCGTGCCGCCCAGATTCGGCAGGATCGCGGGCTTCTTGCCGGTCGTGCGCGCGAGCGACGCGACGGCCCAGCGCACCCACGGATCGTCCGGGGGCACGCGTGTCGCCGGTGCGCCGCGTTCGACGTCGATCTCGACGTCGGCGAAGCCGTGCGCATCGAGGTGCGCGCGCAAGTGCGCATGCAGCGCCTGCCAGTCGGTGCCGACGACGAAGCGCAACTGGCAGTGCGCATACGCGGCGGGCGGGATCGCGTTGACGGGATGCTCCGGATTGCCGGCCTTGAACGCGAGGATCTCGAACGTGTTCCAGCCGAACACGCGTTCGGCCGCGGACAGGCCGGGCTCGCCCCAGTCGGCGTCGAGCGCCGGGTCGCCGGGGCCGCCGCCGACCGCAAGATCGGCGAGTGCGTCGCGCACGGCGGCCGGGATCGGCGGCGGGCGCAGCCCCGCGACGCGAATCGCGCCGCGCGCGTCGACGAGGCACGCGAGCGCATGCGCGAGCACGATCGCCGGGTTGCGCAGCAGTCCGCCCCAGTTGCCGGAGTGATGCGCACCGTCGCGGGCGCGCAGGCTCAGCGTGAAGTTGACCGAGCCGCGCGAGCCGAGGAATACCGTCGGGCGCGCGGCGGCGATGCGCGGGCCGTCGGAGGCGATCAGCACGTCGGCCGCGAGCGCGTCGCGCTCCTGGCGGCACAGCGCGTCGAGGCCCGGCGACCCGGTTTCCTCGCCCATCTCGATCAGCAGCTTCGCGTTGAAGCCGAGCCGGCCGCCGCGCGCGGCGAGCACGCTCGCCAGCGCGGCCAGGTTGATCGTGTGCTGGCCCTTGTTGTCGGCGCTGCCGCGGCCGTACCAGCGGTCGCCGTCGGCCGTCAGCGTCCACGGCGACAGCGGCGCGCGCCACTGCGCGTCGTAGCCGCGCACGACATCGCCGTGGCCGTAGATCAGCACGGTCGGCAGCGCGTCGTCTTCGTGGCGCGACGCGAGCAGGAACGGGCCGCCGCCGTCGACGGGGTTGTCGACGATCCGCGACGTGAAACCGAGGCGGGCGGCCTCGGGCGCGATCTCGTCGGTCAGATAGGCGCGCAGCGCGGCGTCGCTGCCGCTTTCCTGGCTTTCGGTGCGCAGGCCGACGCGGCGGCTCAGGGTTGCGAAGAACGCACCGGATTCGAACTGGTTCAGCGCGTGCTGGATGGCGGCGGTACGGCTCAAAGCGTGTCTCCCGTGTGGTTCCGCTGCGCGCGGGCCGTGCACGCAACGTGAAGTGCGATCGATTCTAGAAAGCCCGTTTTTTTGTCACAATGATCGAATTTCGAACCTTTCTTTGCCGAAAAGGCAAAGCAGCGCGGCCGGATGCGGCGCGGAGACAGAACGATGGCGGCTTTCCTGCATGGGCTGGCGTTGCGGTATTTCGTCGAGGTGGCGCGTACCGGCTCGATCAGCGACGCGTCCGTGCGGCTGCACGTGGCCGTGTCGGCGATCAGCCGCCAGATCGCGAAGCTGGAGAGCGAGCTCGGCGCGCCGCTGTTCGAGCGGCGGCCGCGCGGGATGGCGCTGTCGGAAGCCGGCGAGCGGCTGCTGGCGTTCGCGCAGCGCAGCCTGCTGGAGGCCGAGCACGTGATGAAGGACATCGGCGGGCTCGACGCGCTGCACGGCAGCCTGCTGAAGATCGCATGCTCGGAAGGGTTCGCGATCGACTTCCTGCCCGGCGTGCTCGCGAGCTTCAAGGCGCGCCACCCGGGCGTCGATTTCACCGTGTGGGTCGTGTCGCCGGCGGATGCGACGCGGCGCGTGCGCGACGGCGACGCGGACATCGCGTTGACCTTCAGCCTCGCGCCGGAGAAGGGCGTGCGTGTCGACCACACGGAGCGCGCGCCCGTCTTTGCGCTGGTCCGGCACGATCATCCGCTCGCGGCGCGCGACGCGGTGTCGCTCGCCGATGTCGCGCGCCACGCGCACGTGCTGCCCGAGGCCGGCACGACGGTGCGCCAGCTGATCGACATCGCGTGCGCGCTCGACGGGCTGCTGCTCGAGCCCGAACTGACGAGCAACAATACCGCGGCGATGTACGGCTACGCACGGCGCACCGGCGCGGTGATGTTCACGGGGCTGCTGTCGGTGCGCGATCGCTCCGATGCGGACGGCTTCGTCGTCGTGCCCGTGACGAACCCGCAACTGCGCGAACGCAGCATCCAGGTACAGACGATGGCGGGGCGCGATCTGCCCGCGTCGGTGCGTGCATTTCGCGACCACCTGATCGACGCGATGCAGGCCGCCTCGCCGCCGCGGACTACCGCGCGCGGCCCGGGACGCCGGCCCGTGAGATAATCGTCAATCCGCCTTCCGTGCCCATGCGGCTCCACGAGCCGCATCGCCCCTGTTCGACGCCAAATTGAAGAACCTGATTGTCACCCTCGATCGCGCCGGCGAGTTCGACGAGATCATCGACGTGCGCACGCCGCTCGAGTTCGCCGAGGACCATATTCCCGGCGCGCTGAACGCGCCCGTGCTCAGCAACGAAGAGCGCGTGCTCGTCGGCACGATGTACCGCCAGGTGTCGCCGTACGAGGCGACGCGCGTCGGCGCGGCGATCGTCGCGCGCAACATCGCGCGCCATCTCGACACGACCTTCGCCGACCGGCCGCGCAACTGGCGGCCGCTGATCTACTGCTGGCGCGGCGGCAAGCGCTCGGGTTCGATGACGACCTGGTTCAACCTGATCGGCTGGAAGGCGCGCCAGCTCGACGGCGGCTACAAGGCGTACCGCCAGTCGGTGTGCGCGACCCTCGCGTCGCTGCCGACGCGCTTTCGCTACATCGCGCTGGTCGGCCACACGGGGTGCGGCAAGACGCGCCTGCTGAACGCGCTGCGCGACGTCGGCGCGCAGACGCTCGACCTGGAAGCGCTCGCGTGCCATCGCGGTTCGCTGCTCGGCGCGCTACCGGGCAAGCCGCAGCCGGCGCAGAAGGGGTTCGATTCGGGGCTCGTCGAGACGCTCGGGCGTTTCGACCCTCAATGGCCGGTGTTCGTCGAGTCGGAAAGCCGCCGGATCGGGCTCGTGCAGTTGCCGATCGCGCTGATCGAAGCGTTTCACGCGGGGCCGTGGGTGCAGGTCGAAGCGGCCCACGACGAGCGGATCGCGTTCCTGCTGGACGATTACGCGCACCTGTTCGACGAACCGGACGCGTTCAAGGCGCAGCTTCATCGGCTGATCGGCCTGCACAGCCGCGAAGAGGTGACGCGCTGGAAGGGGCTGATCGATGCCGGCGCGCGGGCCGATTTGTTCACCGAGCTGATCGACAAGCATTACGATCCCGCCTACGCGCGCACTTACCGTGCGACGTACGACAAGCCGAACCGGGCGCTGACGTTCACGTTCCGGCCCAACGCGGCCGACGTGCGCGATCAGGCGCGCATGCTGCTGGCCGAACTCGCGCGCGCCGGGTTGCCGGCATCGGCCGCGCTTGCTGGCGGCGCGACATCCGAAACCGACAAAAACCAATCGACGTTCACCACACGATGACGACCACACGCACCCAACCCAGTCCCGCCCTCGGCTGGATGACCTTCCTGCTGATCGCGGTCGCGGGGCTCTTCTATGTGAAATGGTTCCCGTACTACAACAAGGCGTTCGTTGCCGCCGAGCATCATTCGATCGGCCAGTCGATCCTGATGGGTACGTCGGCGGCGGCGCCCGAGCCGTCGCTGAAGGCGGCGCTCGACTACGCGTGGGCATACGGCAAGGCGATCTGGCAGGCGATGGTGCTCGGCCTGCTGCTCGGCTCGGCCGTGCAGGCGCTGCTGCCCGCGCATTGGGTAGCGCGCGTGCTCGGCCGCACCGGGTTCGGCAGTGTCGCCGCGGGCGGGCTGCTGTCGCTGCCGGGGATGATGTGCACGTGCTGCGCGGCGCCGGTTGTAGCGGGGCTGCGGGCGCGTCATGCATCGCCGGGCGGCGCGGTCGCGTTCTGGCTCGGCAACACGGTGCTGAACCCGGCGGCGCTGGTGTTCATGGGCTTCGTGCTCGGCTGGCACTGGAGCGCGCTGCGCCTCGTGCTCGGCATCGCGATGGTGTTCGGGATCGGCTACCTGCTGAACCGCATCGCGCGTCCTGAAGACCGCAATATCGACGATGCCCAGCTCGCCGCGCTGGCGGCCGAACAGGCCGCGGCCGGCAATCCGTTCGTCCGCTGGATGAAACTGCTCGCGCGCATGGCCGTGCGGCTCGTGCCCGAATACATCGTGCTCGTGCTGCTGCTCGGCGCCGCGCGCGCGTGGCTGTTTCCGCATATCGGCCCGGACATCGGCAATCATCTCGGCTGGATCGTCGCATTCGCGGTCGCGGGCATGCTGTTCGTGATCCCGACGGCCGGCGAGGTGCCGATCATCCAGGCGATGCTGTCGCTCGGCATGGGCGTCGGTCCGGCCGCCGCGCTGCTGATGACGCTGCCGCCGATCAGCGTGCCGTCGCTCGCGATGCTCGCGCGTTCGTTCAAGCCGACCATGCTGGCGATCGTCGCGACGCTCGTCGTCGTGTTCGGGATCGCGAGCGGCTTGCTCGCGATCGCGTTCGGGTTCTGACGCACGCAAACGGCGCGCCAGTCGCGCGCCGTCGTCGTATTCATCCGGCGCCGCGGCTTCACGCGTGCGGCGCCCTTTACAAGAAGCAAACAGGAAAACGCATGACCCAACCGAAGATTCATCCTCGACTCGAAAAGGCGCTGACGCGCGGCGATCTCGCGATCCGCCAGGCCAATTCCGCGCGGGCGACTGCCGTGCTGCAAGCGCTCGGCACGATGATCATCGAGGCCTCCGCAACGATCGGTGTCGAGGCCAGCATCGACATTCCGCAAGGCGATCGCATCTACGATCCGGTCAACGGCCTGTGGCCGCAGAAGATGCTGGTGTCGTTCGACGGTCCGGTGGACGAAGCCGACAAGGAAGAACTGCGCACGGTGTATCTGGTGGCCGACGATCCGGGTACGCAGTTCCGCGTCGAATGGCATCGCGCGGACGGCAAGCTCGGCCGCCAGGAAGGCGGCCCGCTCGCGACCGTCGCGTTCCTGACCGACGTCGAAATTCCGTGGAGCGACGACGACGAGTAACGTCGTCGCATGAAGCCGGCGCCCGGTGCGCCGGCCGTCAGCGCATCATCCGCCGCCGGAACAGCCACGCGGACAGCAGGAATCCGCCGACCGCGTAGCCGGCGAGCACCGCGACGTGCAGCGCGATGTCGGTCGCCGGCCGGCCGAGCATCGCGGGCCGGATCAGCTCGACCGCATTCGCGAGCGGTAGCGCCCGCGCCGCGTGCTGCGCGATCGGCG
Source organism: Burkholderia sp. IO2 (assembly GCF_029522185.1). Lineage (NCBI taxonomy): Bacteria > Pseudomonadati > Pseudomonadota > Betaproteobacteria > Burkholderiales > Burkholderiaceae > Burkholderia > Burkholderia sp. IO2. Next base: position 74,067 of record NZ_JAKWFH010000031.1, read on the forward strand.
GCAACTGCGTGATCGGGAAAAACACGCCGGACAGCAGCAGCATCGGCGTCAGCGCGAGCGTCTGATAGAACATGAAGAAATCGTAGGACGGCGCGAGCGCCGTGACGATCATCGCGATGCTGGCGAACGCGAGGCCGGCCAGCGCGATCACGGGCAGCACCGCGAGCATCGACGGAAACTGCGCGTAGCCGAGCCCGCCCGCGACCAGCATGATCGCGCCCCCTGACAGCATCGCCTTGCTGGCCGCCCACACGATCTCGCCGAGCACGATGTCGCCGAGCGCGAGCGGCGTGTGCATGATCGCTTCCCACGTGCGCTGCACGTGCATCCGCGAGAAACCCGAATACATCGACTCGAAGCTCGCGGACATCATCACGCTCGACCCGACCGTGCCGGCCGCGAGGAACGCGATATACGACACGCCGTCGACATGGCCGAGCATCAGGCCGAGTCCGAAACCCAGCCCGAACAGGTAGATCATCGGATCGGCGAGATTGCCGAACATCGACGCGAGCGCGAGCTTGCGCCACACGAGATAGTTGCGCCGCCAGACGGCGATCCAGTTGCTCGCGTTCGCGGGCATCGCGATCGCGAAGCGCGACTCGCGCGGCGGGGCCGATGGCGTGGTGGCGGAATAGTTGCGGACGTCCATGATCGATCAGTCCTGCATTTCGCGGCCCGTGAGCCGCAGGAACACATCTTCCAGATTGGCCGGCCGATGCAGATAGCGCAACCCCGCGCGGCCCTTCAGGCGCGCGCTGAGCGGTTCGGGGTCGCTCACATAGCAGAACAGCGTCTCGCCGCTGATCTCCGTGTGCTTCGCGAACGCCGACAACTCGTCGCGCAGCGCGGCCGGATCGGGCCCGTAGATCTCGATCACGTCGCAGCCGATCTCCGATTCGATCAGCGCATGCGGCGCGCCTTCGGCGATCTTGCGGCCTTCCTCGATCACGCACAGCCGATCGCACAGCCGCTCGGCTTCTTCCATGAAGTGCGTGGTGATCAGGATCGTCTTGCCGCGCGCAAGCAGCGAACGCAGCCGCTCCCACATCAGGTGCCGCGCCTGCGGATCGAGGCCTGTCGTCGGCTCGTCGAGCACCAGCACGTCGGGATCGTTGACGAGCGCACGGGCGAGCGTGAGGCGGCGCTTCATGCCGCCCGACAGCTCGCCGACCTTCGCGTCGGCCTTGTTTTCCAGCTTCGCGAATTCGAGCAGCGGCGGCACGAGCGCGCGTGCGGCGTGCGCCGACATCCCGAAATAGCGGCTGAAGACGAGCAGGTTCTCGCGTACGGTGAAGTCGGGGTCGAGATTGTCGAACTGCGGGACGACGCCGACCCGCTGGCGTGCATGCCGCGCCCGCGATGGAACCGGTTCGCCGCACAGCGAAATGGTGCCGGCATCGGGGTGCGCGAGGCCGAGCAGCATCTTCAGCGTGGTCGTCTTGCCGGCGCCGTTCGGCCCGAGCAGGCCATAGCATTCGCCGGCCTTCACGTTGAAGGACAGACCGTTGACGACCAGCTTGTCGCCATAGCGCTTTTCGACGTTGCGGAAATCGATCGGTGCGACGGACATGGGCAGGTTGTCGTTGTAAGCGGGCGCGTTCCGTTGCCCGAGCGTGGCCGGTTTGCGAACGGATCGGACGGATGCGTGTCACATGGGCATGACCGAAGCGCACGACGCCAGCGTACGGTGGCCCGCTGGAGTATGAACGGGCCATTCTAGTGCATCGGCTGCATCGCTTCAGGGCATGCCTGCCCGGTGCGATGCAAGCGCGCACCGATCGTGCACCGCATCATCGCGCACGCGCCGCGCGGGGCGAATCAGCGTTTTCCATCCCTTGCGTCCTGAATTGCGGCGCACCATGATGAATGCGTAGGCTCGTTGTCGCGATAGGGAGGTCTCATGGCTAGCTACAACAAGATTTTGCTGTGTTACGACGGCACGCTCGAAGGGCGCAAGGCACTGCGCTGCGGGGCCAATCTCGCAATGGACCTGAAGGCCGAAACGCATTTGCTGTCGGTCGTCGACATGCGTTCGAGCATTGCGCAAAGTGCAGGTTTGCTGACCGATGTCGCATGCGGCCGCTTCGAGGAAACCGCGCGCGAAATCCTGCAGGAAGGCGTGAACTGGCTGCGTGAGCGCGGCGTACAGGCCGAAGGCCATTTCGCGTTCGGGTATCCGATCGACGAAATCGCGAATCTCGCGTCGGAGCTGAAAGTCGACCTCGTCGTCGTCGGCCACCGGTGCCGCAGCGGATTGTCGAGATGGTGGATGGGGTCGGGCAATACGCAACTGCTCGATCGCGTGAACTGCAGCATCCTGGTGGCGTGTTCGTCGGCGGAAGAGCAGAAGGCCGAAATCGCGCGCGAGCGTGAGGCGGCCACGGCGAACGGCAAATGATCTAAAGACTGGACGACTGCGTGACCGGCGATGCGTGCCGGTCACGCACCGCGCTGCATCAGCACGGCAGGCGTCCAGAGTGGCCTGCTACGCATGCAGGTCGATCCCGGACAATTTCCACGAGAACAGCCCGAAGCGGTGAAAGATCGCCGCATAGCGTGTGCCGTCGGCACTGCGCTGATACGTCACGACGAATTCATCGATATTTCGGTAGCCCGCGCTGGTTTGCTGCTGGTGCGGCGCTTGCGTGGCTTCGCTCGGGCTGGCCGGTGCGGCAGGTGCGGGCGCCGGCGACGATGCCGCTGAAGCGACCGCGTTGCTGCCCGATACCCCCGCACTTGCCGGCGCCGGATTGGCGGGCGGTGCGGCAGGCGTGGTGCCGGGGGCATTGCCTGCCGGCGGCTGATTCGACCACTCAGGCGGACGCTCGCCCGGATTGCCGCGCGGCGGCATTCCGCTCATCAGCGCGGCAACGCCTTCCGGCGTCGCGTACGCATCGACCAGAGGACCGATCAACGCGGACCCGATCAGCGCGCCGATCACCGCGAACGGGTTGTTCTTCTTCACTGCGTCGATCCGGCGCATCAACTCTTCCGTGACCTGCTGCTTCAGGCTGATGCGCAGCGATGGAAAGTCGACATACTCGCTGATCGCCTGCGCATCGCGCGCATCGATCGCCGATTTCAGGCGACCGAGCGCGACATACGGCGACGCGTACGCATAGCCGAGCGCCGCAATGACGGCGACGATCAGCGCGACGATCAGTAGGGGCTTGAGTCGCCCTGTGCGGCGCGGCGATTCGGTCACGTTGCCTCCGGTGCGGGAAGGTTCCGCAATCAGAGACCGCCCGGCGTGGCCGATCGTTCCTCTGCGATGCAGCGATCGATCATTCGGCAGACGGCATCGATCGTGCCGACCATGATCAAGCGCGACCGGCCGTGATAGACGCGCACCGGCGCGCGGCGTGCGGGTTCCGCGTGATTCAGACCGGCGTTCAGCGATACCCGCGCGAACGCGGGCAGCGCTGACGGCAGCAGGGACGCCTGCCGTTCGACTGCGACTTCTTCATGCACAGGCGCCGCCGCGGACAGCGGTGCGCAGGGCGTGCGGCCGCGCAGATGACGCAGGCGACCGAATTGACGGAAAGGCAGCAGGCGGGCAAGGCGTTCCATGATGTTCTCCTGAGCGAGACGGAATGTCAGAGTTCGCCCGAGCGAATCAGCCCGACGGCGATGCCTTCCAGCGCGAAATCCGCGCTGCCGGCCTTGACGAAGATGTTTTCGTAATCCGGGTTCTCCGCGATCAGCTCGAGGCCGCCGGGCCGGCGCATCAGGCGCTTGACCGTGACGTCGTCGCCCAGACGCGCGACGATGATCTGGCCGTCCTTCGCTTCCGTGCGCTTCTGCACGGCGAGGAGGTCGCCGTCGAGAATGCCGGCGTCGCGCATCGACAGGCCGCGCACCTTCAGCAGGTAGTCGGGCTTGCTGGTGAACAGCGCGGGATCGCACGCGTAGTGCTGCGAGATGTGCTCCTGCGCGAGGATCGGGCTACCGGCCGCGACGCGGCCGACGAGCGGCAGCGACAGTTGCATCAGCGCGGCGTGCGGCAGCGTGAACTGGTGCGGGGCGTCGTCGACGCCGAGCAGCCGGATGCCGCGCGACGCACCGGCGGCCAGCTCGATCACGCCCTTGCGCGCCAGCGCGCGCAGGTGCTCCTCGGCCGCGTTCGGCGAGCTGAAGCCCAGTTCGGCCGCGATCTCGGCGCGGGTGGGCGGGAATCCGGAGCGCTCGATCGCGCGACGGATCAAGTCGAACACTTGCTGCTGACGGGCGGTGAGTTTGGTCATGGCTCAACTGTATGGATAGACAGTGAGCTGTATTTTTATACAGTACTTGGTGAATTTCAAGTGTTACTTGAGGTTCGACGCGATCGCGCCGGTTCCGGCGTGATTTCGCGACGCCCGGACGCCGGTTTATCCGCCGCAACCGTCCATCCCGTCTGCGTTAGCACTTTTGAGTATTAAAAAATGAGGAACGATTATTTTTAATCATGTAACCCGTTCGATAGACTGGCCCGACATCGCAATACCGACAACACTGGAGAACCAAGGATGGCGAAGCGCAACACGGGGCTGGTGGGCGGAGTGGGCCGCCTGATCGCAACACTCGCGCTGGGCGCGGCGGCGGCGCTGGGCGTCGTGACGCATGCCCAGGCCGATACGACTTTCCTGAACGTGTCGTACGACCCGACGCGCGAGCTGTATCAGGATTTCAACCAGGCGTTCGGCAAGGAGTGGAAGGCGAAGACGGGCGAAACGGTCAATTTCAAGCAGTCGCACGGCGGGTCGGGCGCGCAGGCGCGCTCGGTGCTCGATGGCCTGCAGGCCGACGTCGTCACGCTGGCGCTCGCCTACGACATCGACGCGCTCGCGAACAAGGGGCTCGTGGCCAAAGATTGGCAGAAGCGCCTGCCCGACAACGCGTCGCCGTACACGTCGACGATCGTGTTCCTGGTGCGCAAGGGTAATCCGAAGGGGATCAAGGACTGGGACGACCTGACCAAGCCGGGCATCTCGATCGTCACGCCGAACCCGAAGACGTCGGGCGGCGCGCGCTGGAACTACCTGGCCGCGTGGGCATACGCGCTGCACAAGCCGGGCGGCAACGAGCAGACGGCGAAGGAATTCGTCACGAAGCTCTACAAGAACGCAGGCGTGCTCGATTCGGGCGCGCGGGGCGCGACGACGAGCTTCGTGCAGCGCGGGATCGGCGACGTGCTGATCGCATGGGAAAACGAGGCGTTCCTGTCGGTCAAGGAATTCGGCACCGACAAGTTCGAGATCGTCGTGCCGTCGGTGAGCATCCTGGCCGAGCCGCCCGTCGCGGTGGTCGACAAGGTGGTCGACAAGAAAGGCACGCGCAAGCTGGCCGAGGCCTACCTGAATTTCCTGTACAGCCCGCAGGGCCAGGAAATCGCCGCGCGCAACTACTACCGGCCGCGTTCGAAGAACGTGTCGGCGGAGCTGACCAAGCAGTTTCCGAAGCTGAAGCTGTACACGGTCGACGACACGTTCGGCGGCTGGACGAATGCGCAGAAGACGCATTTCGCGGACGGCGGCGTGTTCGACTCGATCTACAAGCCGCAGTAACGCCATAACGACAAGCGGCGCGCCACGACAGCGCGCCGCATCCCCGACGGCCCGCCGGCGCGATTCACTGCGCCGGCGTTTGCGTCGGACCCGTGAGCAGCATCGACCCAGCAAGAGCATCCGATGACGACGTACACCTTTCGCAAGCCGAGCGCGCTGCCCGGTTTCGGCGTGACACTCGGCATCACGGTGGCCTATTTGAGCCTCGTGGTGCTGATTCCGCTCGCCGCCACGTTCCTGAAGACCGCGACGCTGTCGTGGGACCAGTTCGTCACCGCCGTCACGTCGCCGCGCGTGCTCGCGTCGTACCGGCTGACGTTCTCGGCCGCGCTCGGCGGCGCGCTGATCAACGCCGTGTTCGGCTTCCTCGTCGCGTGGGTGCTGGTGCGCTACACGTTCCCGTTCAAGCGCCTCGTCGACGCGATCGTCGACCTGCCGTTCGCGCTGCCGACCTCGGTGGCCGGCATCTCGCTCGCGGCCGTCTACGCGACCAACGGCTGGGTCGGCCAGTATCTGGCGCCGCTCGGCATCAAGATCGCGTTCACGCCGGCCGGCGTGCTGGTCGCGCTGACCTTCATCGGGCTGCCGTTCGTCGTGCGCACCGTGCAGCCGGTGCTCGAGGATTTCGAGCGCGAGCAGGAAGAGGCCGCCGCGTGCCTCGGTGCGTCGCGCTGGCTGACGTTCCGCCGCGTCGTGCTGCCGGCCGTGCTGCCGGCGCTGCTCACCGGTTTCGCGCTCGCGTTCGCGCGTGCGCTGGGCGAATACGGCTCGGTGATCTTCATCGCCGGCAACGTGCCGATGAAATCCGAGATCACGTCGCTGCTGATCATCACGAAGCTCGAGCAGTACGACTACGCGGGCGCGACCGCGCTGGCGGTCGTGATGCTGGTCGTGTCGTTCCTGATGCTGCTGCTGATCAACACGCTGCAGTGGTATCTGCAGCGCCGGACGAGCAAGGGCGCGAGCGGCCCGGCGCCCGCCGCTGTCGCCGCCGTCGCAGCAGGAGGCCAGCAATGAGCCAGGAGGCCACCGTCGTGCTGAAAACCCCGTCGCCCGCCGCGCGTGCCGCGAAGCGGCTCGATCCCGTCAGCGAGTCGCGCGTCGTGCGCTGGCTGCTCACGGGCATCGCGCTGGCGTTCCTCGCGTTCTTCCTCGTCGTGCCGCTCGCCGCGGTGTTCGTCGAGGCGCTGCGCAAGGGTGTCGGCTTCTATTTCGAATCGCTGGCCGATCCCGATGCATGGTCGGCGATCAAGCTGACGCTGACCGTCGCCGTGATCGCGGTGCCGCTGAACCTCGTGTTCGGCGTGTGCGCATCGTGGGCGATCGCGAAGTTCGAGTTCCGCGGCAAGGCGCTGCTGACGACGCTGATCGACCTGCCGTTCTCGGTGTCGCCGGTGATCTCGGGCCTCGTATACGTGCTGCTGTTCGGCGCGCAGGGCTGGCTCGGGCCGTGGCTGCAGGGGCACGACGTGCAGATCATCTTCGCAGTGCCGGGCATCGTGCTCGCGACGATCTTCGTCACGTTCCCGTTCGTCGCGCGCGAGCTGATTCCGCTGATGCAGGCGCAAGGCACCGACGAGGAAGAGGCCGCGCGCGTGCTCGGCGCGTCGGGCTGGCAGATCTTTCGCCGCGTGACGCTGCCGAACGTGAAGTGGGGCCTGCTGTACGGCGTGATCCTGTGCAATGCGCGCGCGATGGGCGAGTTCGGCGCGGTGTCGGTCGTGTCGGGCCACATCCGCGGCGTGACGGACACGATGCCGCTGCACGTCGAAATCCTGTACAACGAATACAACTTCGCGGCGGCGTTCGCGGTGGCGTCGGTGCTGGCGCTGCTCGCGCTCGTCACGCTCGCGCTGAAGCTGCTCGCTGAGCGTCACCTCGCCGCCGAACTGGCCGACACGCACGACGCCGTTCCCGCACATGCCGGCCCTGTCGCCGCCGTTTCGTCGAAATCGTAAAGAGGCAACCAGAATGGGTATCACCGTCCGTAACCTTCAGAAGCGCTTCGGCGATTTCACGGCGCTCGACAACGTGTCGCTCGACTTTCCGCCCGGCGAACTGGTCGCGCTGCTCGGCCCGTCCGGCTGCGGCAAGACCACGCTGCTGCGCGTGATCGCGGGCCTCGAGCACGCGGACGCCGGCCAGGTCGTGCTGCAGGGGCTCGACGTCGCGTCGGTCGGCGCGCGCGACCGCCAGGTCGGCTTCGTGTTCCAGCATTACGCGCTGTTCCGCCACATGACGGTGTTCGAGAACGTCGCGTTCGGGCTGCGCGTGAAGCCGCGCCGCGAGCGGCCGTCGGAAGCCGCGATTCGCGAGAAGGTGCACGAGCTGCTCAAGCTCGTGCAGCTCGACTGGCTCGCGCAGCGCTATCCGTCCGAGCTGTCGGGCGGGCAGCGCCAGCGTATCGCGCTCGCCCGCGCGCTCGCGGTCGAGCCGAAGGTGCTGCTGCTCGACGAACCGTTCGGCGCGCTCGACGCGAAGGTCCGCAAGGAGCTGCGCGGCTGGCTGCGTCGCCTGCACGACGACCTGCACATCTCGACGATCTTCGTCACGCACGACCAGGAAGAGGCGCTCGAAGTGGCCGATCGCATCGTCGTGCTGAATCGCGGCCACGTCGAGCAGGTCGGCAGCCCGCAGGACGTCTACGATCATCCGCAAAGCGCGTTCGTGTACGAGTTCCTCGGCGCGGCGAACCGGCTGCCGGGCACGGTTGCCGGGCGCGGCTTCGTCGCGGAAGGCGCGGCCGCGCCGATCGAGGTCGACGCCGATTTCGCGGGCCCCGCGCACGCGTACGTGCGGCCGCACGATCTGCAGCTGTGGCCGGCGGGCGAAGGGCACCGCGACGGCATCGCGGTGGACGTGCGGCGCGTGATTCCGCTCGGCGGTTCGGTGCGCGTGGAGCTCGAGGCGCGCGCGGGCGGCGCGCTCGAGGCGGAACTCGACCGCGACGCATGGCGGGCGCTGTCGCTGCAGGTCGGCGACGGTGCGACGGCCGTGCCGCGCGCCGTGCGGGTATTTCCCGCGCGTTGACGAGACAATGCAGGGCAGAGGGCGGGCATCGCTCCGATTCGACAATCAAACAACGACAGCCTAAGAGGCATACCCATGAATTTTCAGCAATTGCGGTTCGTGCGCGAAGCGGTGCGCCAGAACATGAACCTGACGGAAGTCGCGAACGTGCTGTACACGTCGCAGTCGGGCGTGTCGAAGCAGATCAAGGATCTCGAGGACGAGTTGGGCGTCGACATCTTCATCCGGCGCGGCAAGCGGCTGACGGGGCTGACGGAGCCCGGCAAGGCCGTGCACCAGCTGATCGAGCGGATGCTGCTCGACGCCGAGAACCTGCGCCGCGTCGCGCGCCAGTTTGCCGATCAGGATAGCGGCCACCTCGTCGTCGCGACGACGCACACGCAGGCGCGTTACGCACTGCCGAAGGTGATCCGGCAGTTCACCGACGTGTTCCCGAAGGTGCATCTCGCGCTGCGCCAGGGCAGCCCGCAGCAGATCGCGCAGATGATCCTGAACGGCGAGGCCGATCTCGGCATCTCGACCGAGGCGCTCGACCGCTATCCGGACATCGTCACGTTCCCGTGCTATTCGTGGCACCACACGGTCGTCGTGCCGAAGGGCCACCCGCTCGTCGGCCGCGAGAACCTGACGCTCGAGGAGATCGCCGAATACCCGATCATCACGTACGACCAGGACTTCACGGGCCGCTCGCACATCGACCAGGCGTTCACGCAGGCGGGCGCCGTGCCCGACGTGGTGCTGACCGCGATCGATGCGGACGTGATCAAGACCTACGTCGAACTCGGGATGGGGATCGGCGTGGTCGCGGCGATGGCCTACGATCCGCAGCGCGACACGGGGCTCGTCGCGCTCGATACGCAGCACCTGTTCGAGGCGAGCACGACGCGGGTCGGGCTGCGCAAGGGCGCGTTCCTGCGTGCGTACGCGTACCGGCTGATCGAAATGTTCGCCCCGCACCTGAACGAAGCGGAAATCGCCGGGCTGTTGCGCGAAGCCGTTTGACCGGTGCACGTCGCGCGCCGTCCGGGCCGTTGCCGCGGATGGCGCGACTTGCACCCCGCGTGCGGTGCCGCATACGGCGCCGGGCGCGACAGGCGATGGCCGCCATCACGGCTGAAGCACCCGCCGAGCGATCCCGCGCCAGGCGACGATCGCCCCATGTTGCCGACCAACAGAAAAACAAGAACGACCTGCAACGCCAGGCCTTGGCGCGGAACGCACGATCGGCAGTCGTCCTCATTCACAAGACCGCGCGTGCGAATCGCCGCGCGGTTCCGTCACGGTCGACGACATGTCGCGACGGCGAATGCGGCCGAGCTTCGTGCCGACGGTCGACGCGAGCGCGTTGTCCGGAACGATCCGCTTCCTCGCTGGCCAGCCGCCTGCGAAGCGCTCCGGCGAGCCGTCGTCGGCATCGCGAGTGTCGTATTTGCGCGTCGTGAAGCGCGCTCGCGCGCTCCGAATAAACCCTTAAATATTGATCAGACAGGTTGCGCGCCGAAGCGAATCGGTACAGCATAGCCTTCACTCTGCCGGCCTCCCGCCGGCGGTGGCGCGTCAACGACAGCACGCGCCAGGCAGTCGGCCGTCTGCCTCGCTTCCATTCCGTGGTACCGACAGCAGCATCGATGGCCATTGCCCGGGTAGTGTGGCGCAAACGTTTGCTCACATTAAAACAACAGTCAAACAACAATCCGGCCCTTCGGGCCAGTCGCCAGGAGATGTGTATGAATGTCCGCTTTCGCCGTCGCTTCCTGACCGCCGCGCTCGCCGCCGTCGCGGTGGCCGCCGCACCGGCCGTCCACGCGCAATCGGCGGGCAAGCCGAAGGTCGCGCTCGTGATGAAGTCGCTCGCCAACGAGTTCTTCCTGACCATGGAAACGGGCGCGAAGGAATACCAGAAACACAACGCGAACCAGTTCGACCTGATCACCAACGGCATCAAGGACGAAACCGACACCGCGAACCAGATCCGCATCGTCGAGCAGATGATCGTCTCGAAGGTCGACGCGATCGTGATCGCACCTGCCGATTCGAAGGCGCTCGTGCCGGTCGTGAAGAAGGCCGTCGACGCGGGCATCATCGTCGTGAACATCGACAACCGGCTCGACCCCGACGTGCTGAAGTCGAAGAACCTGAACGTGCCGTTCGTCGGCCCGGACAACCGCAAGGGCGCGCGCAAGATCGGCGACTACCTCGCGAAGCGGCTGAAGGCGGGCGACCAGGTCGGCATCGTCGAAGGCGTGTCGACGACGACCAACGCGCAGCAGCGCACGGCCGGCTTCCAGGACGCGATGAAGGCGGGCGGGATGAAGGTCGTGTCGGTGCAGTCGGGCGAATGGGAGATCGACAAGGGCAATGCGGTGGCCGCCGCGATGCTCAACGAATACCCGAACCTGAAGGCGCTGCTGTGCGGTAACGACAACATGGCGATCGGCGCCGTGTCGGCCGTGCGCGCGGCCGGCAAGCAGGGCAAGGTGCTCGTGGTCGGCTACGACAACATCAACGCGATCAAGCCGATGCTGAAGGACGGCCGCGTGCTCGCGACCGCCGACCAGTACGCGGCGAAGCAGGCCGTGTTCGGCATCGACACGGCGCTCAAGGCGATCGCCGAGCATCGCAAGCAGGCCGACATGTCCGGCGTGGTCGAGACGCCGGTGGATCTCGTGACGAAGTAACGCCGCCCCGGTGCGGCCGCTGCCCTCAAGAATCCGGCGCGGCGGCCGTTATCCGGTGTGAGCGCGATCACGGCCACTGCATGCACATGCACTTGTGAGCGTCATACCCGCGCGCCCCGTGCGCGCGGCCGCAACCAGGATCGCGATGGAACCGACCTTCCAACCCCCCCGTTCAGCCCATCCCGTGCTGTCCGTATCCGGCATCGGCAAAACCTATGCCGAACCCGTGCTCGCCGACGTCACGCTGACGCTCGACGCGGGCCAGGCGCTCGCGCTGACGGGCGAGAACGGCGCCGGCAAGAGCACGCTGTCGAAGATCATCGGCGGGCTCGTCGACCCGACCACCGGCACGATGCAACTCGGCGGCGAGGCCTATGCGCCGGCGAGCCGCACGCAGGCCGAGGCGCTCGGCGTGCGCATGGTGATGCAGGAGCTGAACCTGCTGCCGACGCTGACCGTCGCCGAAAACCTGTTCCTGAACCGCCTGCCGCGGCGCTTCGGGATCATCGACCGCGCGCGGCTGCGCGACGACGCCCGCGCCGCGATGGCGCAGGTCGGGCTCGACGCGGTCGATCCCGATACGCCGGTCGGCGCGCTCGGCATCGGCCACCAGCAGATGGTCGAGATCGCACGCAACCTGATCGGCGACTGTCGCGTGCTGATCCTCGACGAGCCGACCGCGATGCTGACCGCGCGCGAAGTCGAGCTGCTGTTCGAGCAGATCGACCGGCTGAAGGCGCGCGGCGTCGCGATCGTCTATATCTCGCACCGGCTCGAAGAGCTCGCGCGCGTCGCCGAGCGCGTCGCGGTGCTGCGCGACGGCCGGCTCGTGCATGCGGGCGACATGGCGGCGACGACGTCCGACGGGCTCGTCACGCTGATGGTCGGGCGCGAGATCGGCGAACACATCGATCTCGGCGAACGTCGTTTCGGCGCGCCGCGGCTCGCCGTATCGGGCCTCACGCGCGGGACGGCCGTGCGCGACGTGTCGCTCGAGGTGCGCGGGGGCGAGATCTTCGGCATCTCGGGGCTGATCGGCGCGGGGCGCACCGAGCTGCTGCGACTGATCTACGGCGCCGATACGCCGGATGCCGGCACGATCGCCGTCGGCCAGCCGCTGAAGCCGGCGCGGATCGCGTCGCCCGTCGACGCGGTGAAGCACGGCATCGCGCTGATCACCGAGGATCGCAAGGGCGAAGGTCTGCTGCTGTCGCAGTCGATCACCGCGAACGTGTCGCTCGGCCAGCTCGACCGGCTCGCGCGTGGCGGCATCGTCGATTCGGGGCGCGAAACGGCGCTGGCCGAGCAGCAGATCGACGCGCTGCGCATCCGCACGCACGGGGCGGCGCAGCCGGTCGGCGAGCTGTCGGGCGGCAACCAGCAGAAGGTCGTGATCGGCCGCTGGCTCGCGCGCGACATGGGCGTGCTGCTGTTCGACGAGCCGACCCGCGGGATCGACGTCGGCGCCAAATTCGAGATCTACACTTTGATGGGCGCGCTCGCGCGCGAAGGCCGCGCGCTCGTGGTCGTATCGAGCGACCTGCGCGAGCTGATGCTGATCTGCGACCGGATCGGCGTGATGTCGGCCGGCCGCATGACCGCCGTGTTCGAGCGCGGCAACTGGACCCAGGATGCGCTGCTGGCCGCGGCGTTCGCCGGCTTCGGCCGCGAGACGCCGGCGGCGGCCATGCAGCATCCGGACGCGGGGCAGGCGCACGGCGCCGCTCCGGGCACTTCGACGACAGGACCACAGCAATGACCCAGCCTCCCGTATCCCCGACCGACGCAGGCGCGCAGCAGGACGTGACGGGGCGCCGCGCGCGCACGCTGTCCGGCACGCGGCTCGGCCTGTCGAACTATCTCGGGCTGGCCGGCGCGCTGGCCGCGATGATCGCGCTGTTCTCGGTGCTGAGCTCGCATTTCCTGACCTACGACACGTTCAGCACGATCGCGAACCAGATTCCCGATCTCGTCGTGATGTCGGTCGGAATGACCTTCGTGCTGATCATCGCCGGGATCGACCTGTCGGTCGGCTCGGTGCTCGCGCTGGCCGCGTCGATGGTCAGCGTCGCCGCGCTGAAATGGCAGTGGGGGCCGCTGCCCGCCGCGCTGATCGGGATCGCGGTCGCGACCGCGACGGGCGCGCTGACCGGCGCGGTCACGGTCGGCTGGCGGATTCCGTCGTTCATCGTGTCGCTCGGCGTGCTGGAGGCCGCGCGCGGCCTCGCGTACCAGCTGACGAATTCGCGCACCGCGTATATCGGCGATGCGTTCGATTTCCTGTCGAACCCGATCGCGCTGGGCATTTCGCCGGCATTCCTGATCGCGGTCGCGGTGATGATCGCGGCCCAGTTCGTGCTCACGCGCACCGTGTTCGGACGCTATCTGGTCGGGATTGGCACGAACGAGGAAGCGGTGCGACTTGCGGGGGTTAACCCGCGGCCGTATAAAATTCTCGTATTCGCACTGATGGGCGCGCTCGCGGGGCTCGCGTCGCTGTTCCAGATTTCGCGGCTCGAGGCGGCCGATCCGAACGCGGGCGCGGGCCTCGAGCTGCAGGTGATCGCCGCCGTCGTGATCGGCGGCACGAGCCTGATGGGCGGGCGCGGCTCGGTGATCAGCACGTTCTTCGGCGTGTTGATCATCTCCGTGCTGGCCGCTGGGCTGGCGCAGATCGGTGCGAACGAGCCGACCAAACGGATCATCACGGGCGCGGTGATCGTGGTGGCGGTCGTGCTCGATACGTATCGCAGCCGGCGCGCACGCGTGCGGTAGAAGACAGACAGAACAGACCAGAGAGAAACGGGAAATGGCGACGATCAAGGATGTGGCGGCCATGGCGGGCGTGTCGTTTACGACCGTCTCGCACGTGGTGAACAATTCGCGGCCGGTGTCCGCGGATGTGCGTGCGAAGGTCGAGGGCGCGATCCGCGAGCTGAATTACGTGCCGTCGGCCGTGGCGCGCTCGCTGAAGGCGCGGGCGACGGCGACGATCGGCCTCGTCGTGCCGAACAGCACGAATCCGTACTTCGCCGAGCTTGCGCGCGGTATCGAGGATCAGTGCGCGGCCAACGGCTATTGCGTGTTCTTCTGCAATTCGGACGATGATCCCGTGAAGCAGCGCAACTACCTGCGCGTGCTGCAGGAAAAGCGCATCGACGGGCTGATCGTCGCGTCGGCGGGCGAGGACGCGGTGCTCGCGCAGACGCTCGCCGACACGCACGCGCCGCTCGTCGTCGTCGACCGCAACATCGAGGGGCTCGCGGCCGATCTCGTGCAGATCGACCACGAACGCGGCGCGTACCTGGCCACGCGCCACCTGCTCGAACTCGGGCACGCGAAGATCGGCTGCATCACCGGGCCGACCGACACCGCCGTCAGCGCGATGCGCGTGCACGGCTTCATCCGCGCGATGGCCGAGCGCGGGGTCGACATCGTGCCGGGCGCGATCGCCGAAAGCGATTTCTCGTGCCTGGGCGGCTATCACGCGGCATCGCGGCTGTTCGAATCGGTGCGGCCGAGCGCGATCTTCGCGGGCAACGACCTGATGGGCGTCGGCGCGCTGCGCGCGGCGGCCGAGCGCGGGATGCGCGTGCCCGACGACTGTTCGATCATCGGGTTCGACGACATCGAATTTTCCCGCTACACGTATCCGGCGCTGTCGACGGTCGGCCAGTCGGTGCGCGCGCTCGGCGAAATGGCCGCGCAGACGCTGATCGAACGGATCGGCGGCGGTTCGACCGCCGTGCCGAGCCGCCGTCGCGTCGTGTCGCCGCGCCTCGTGCTGCGCGAATCGACGGCGGTCTACCGCGAGCCGGCCGCACCGGGCGGTCGCGCATGACGGCGAACGCACCGGGCGCCGGCCGCGTGACGGTGGTCGGCAGCCTCAACATGGATCTCGTCGTGCGGGCGCTGCGGCTGCCGCTGCCGGGCGAAACGCTCGCCGGGCATGCGTTCGCGCAGGCGGCGGGCGGCAAGGGCGGCAACCAGGCCGTCGCCGCGGCCCGGCTGGGCGCGCAGGTCACGATGATCGGCTGCGTCGGCGCGGATGCGCACGGCGCGGCACTGCGCGCGGGCCTGGAGGCCGAGGGAATCGACTGCATCGGGCTCGCGACCAGCGTGTCGGCGTCGACCGGCGTCGCGCTGATCGTCGTCGACGACGCGAGCCAGAACGCGATCGTGATCGTCGCGGGCGGCAACGGCGAGGTCACGACCGACACGATCACGCGGCACGAAGCCGCGCTGGCGGCGGCCGACGTGCTGATCTGCCAGCTCGAGACGCCGCCGGACGCGGTGTTCGCGGCACTGTCGGCCGGGCGCCGGCTCGGCCGCACGGTGGTGCTCAATCCGGCTCCGGCCGTCGCGCCGTTGCCGGAGGGCTGGCTGCCGCTCGTTGACTACCTGATCCCGAACGAGGTCGAGGCGGCCGCGCTGACCGGGCTGCCGGTGCGCGATCCGGCGGAGGCCGAGGCCGCCGCGCGGGCGCTGCAAGTCGGCGGCGCGCGCAACGTGCTGGTCACGCTCGGCGCGCGCGGCGTGCTCGCGCTGACGGCCGACGGCGCCGCGCGGCATTATCCGGCGCCGGTCGTGCAGGCCGTCGACACGACGGCGGCCGGCGACACCTTCATCGGCGGCTTTTCCGCGCGGCTCGCGGCCGGCGCGGACGTCGACGCGGCCATCCGCTTCGCGCAACGCGCGGCGGCGCTGTCGGTCACGCGCGCGGGCGCGCAGCCGTCAATTCCGACCCGCGCCGAACTGGCCGACTAGGGTCGGATCCGCGGTTCTAAATTCCGACACGCGGCCGGTTCGTCGCACGAGCCGGCCGCTCGCGCCGCCGGCAACGCGTTCGCGTACCGGCGCGCCTTTCCTGCCCGCTTCACCATCCCGCCCCGAATTGCGTCAATTATTCAGTCGTCTGTAATAAACAGACGAATAATTCGAAATAATGACGCGAAAACCATCAAGTTATGCGCCGCACGGTCGTAAATGCACCGAGTGAAGCAATGCTTCGAGCCAACGGGCCTGGCCCGTTCATGACGACGCAACACAGGATGGATGATGGTGTTCAGGAACCTGACGATTCGTGCGCGCATCGGTTTGACGATGGCGTTTCTGGCGGTACTGCTGGGTATCACCGGCGTGCTCGGTCTGTACGGGATGACGCGTTCGAACGATTCGACGCGCGAAATTTTCACGAACCAGATGCCGAGCGCGGTCAACGTGGCGGTCTCGGAAATGTTCGCCGCGCGCGAGCGTCTCGCACTCGACCGGGCGGCGCTGCTGGCCGGCACGCCCGACTCGGCGGCGGCCGTCGAGCGCAGCCGCGCGATGCGCGTGCAGTCCGACGCGTGGTGGCAGAAATACCTGGCGCTGCCGCGCGGCGCGGACGAGGACCGGCTCGCCCAGGAGGTCGCCGCCCGGCGCAAGGTGCTGCAGGACAGCTGCGACGCGTTCGGGAGTGCGGTCGCGGCCGGCGATCACGACCGGATCGGCGAGGGCGCGAAGCAGCTCCAGGCGCGTTATAACGAACTGGCCGTGGCCGGCGAAGCGTTGCGCACCTTCCAGTTCACCGATGCGCAGGCGCGCTTCGACCGGGCGGAATCGGTATTCGAGACGATGCGCGTGCTGTCGATCGTCGTGCTGGTGGCCGGCATCGGCGCCGCGGTGCTGTCGTGGCTGACGCTGAGCCGCGCGATCGGACGCCCGATCGCCGACGCGCTGGCGCATTTCGACGCGATCTCCGCGGGCGACCTGCGCCGGCCGATCGTCGTCGACCGGCGCGACGAGATGGGCCAGTTGCTGGAAGGCCTCGCGCGGATGCAGCGCGGGCTCGTCGACACGGTGCGCACCGTGCGCGGCGGCAGCGAGTCGATCGCGACCGCGGCCCGCCAGATCGCGGCCGGCAACATCGACCTGTCGTCGCGTACCGAGGAGCAGGCGGCGGCGCTGCAGGAAACCGCGTCGAGCATGGAGCAGCTGACCGGCACCGTGAAGCAGAATGCGGACAATGCGCGCCAGGCAAGCTCGCTGGCCGCGAACGCGTCCGAGATTGCAAACAAGGGCAATACGGTGGTCGGCCAGGTGGTCGGCACGATGGGCGAAATCAACGACAGCTCGGCGAAAATCGCGGACATCATCGCGATCATCGAGGGAATCGCGTTCCAGACCAACATTCTTGCGCTGAATGCGGCCGTCGAAGCCGCGCGGGCGGGCGAGGAAGGCCGCGGCTTCGCGGTCGTCGCGGGCGAAGTGCGCAGCCTCGCGCAGCGTTCGTCAAGCGCGGCGAAGGAAATCAAGGCGCTGATCGACGCGTCGGTGGAACGTATCCGGACCGGCTCGACGCTGGTCGACGAAGCCGGGCGCACGATGAGTGACGTGATCGGCGCGGTCCAGCGCGTGACGGACATCATGGGCGAGATCGCGGCGGCGTCCGAGGAGCAGAGCGGCGGGATCGACCAGGTGGCGCGTGCGGTCGCGCAAATGGACGAGGTCACGCAGCAGAACGCCGCGCTCGTCGAGGAAGCCGCGGCTGCCGCGCAATCGCTCGACGAACAGGCGGCGCGCCTGCGCGAAACGGCGGCGGTATTCCAGCTCGACGACGAAACGGCGCGCGCGGGCACCGCGGTTGCGGCGCGTCATGCGCCGCGCGCGCCGGCCGCGGCGCCTGCACCGGCTGCCGCGCGCGTCGAACGCGACGCCGCGCCGAAACGCGCG